>CAYPNW010000166.1:0-5716 GCA_964411965.1 uncultured Burkholderiaceae bacterium | reverse complement strand
AAACCTGACACAAGCGCTACTGATTTGTTAGAATGCGATGCAGAATATCGCGCAGCAAGTCCCTTGTTTTCAGGTTTGTTGCTGGATACCTTCGTAGATAGCTTTGGTGGTAGTGGAAAGGTTTTTGATTGGTCTCTCATTCCAAAAGAACTCGCGCCTCGGGTCGTTTTAAGTGGTGGCTTGAGCGTACAAAACGTGAACGATGCAGTGCGTCGTGTGCGTCCTTTTGCGCTTGATATTAGCAGTGGTGTCGAGTTAGCAAAAGGCATTAAGGATGAGGCGAAGTTGCACGCTTTTATGCAGGCAGTGCAACTAGCAGATCAGCAATAATCAAGAATGTTTGGCAATCGCAGAAAAATTCGCTGATAAATAGCGAAGTGTCGCGGCTTGCATCTCATTCTGCTTTGATAAGCACTACTATTAGGACTACCATGAAATCGAACTCTTCCGTTTCAACTTTGTCGGCAACCCCTTCCGCCGATATTTCATCTGCGTCTACTTCTGAGTTTTCGTCGTACTTGGCGCCACAAGCGCTTTCCTCCCAACATATCTATCACGCAAGTGATTACAACTTCCCTGACGTGAAGGGCCATTTTGGGCCCTACGGTGGTGTGTTTGTTTCAGAAACCTTAACTCATGCTTTATCTGAGCTGAATGCGGCGTACACCAAATACCAAGACGACGCTGAATTTATCGCCGAGTTTCGGCGTGAATTAAAGCACTTTGTCGGTCGGCCTTCGCCCGTTTATCACGCGCAGCGTTGGTCAGAACAAATGGGTGGCGCGCAAATTTATTTTAAGCGCGAAGATTTAAACCATACCGGCGCGCACAAAATTAACAATGTCATTGGTCAAGCCTTACTTGCCAAGCGCATGGGAAAACCGCGTGTGATTGCGGAAACGGGGGCTGGGCAACATGGTGTGGCCACCGCCACAATTTGCGCACGTTTTGGCCTTGAATGCGTGGTGTATATGGGTTCGGAAGATGTGAAGCGGCAAGCGCAAAACGTGTATCGCATGAAGTTGTTAGGTGCAACCGTTGTGCCAGTCGAGTCTGGTTCAAAAACACTCAAAGATGCGTTGAATGAAGCGATGCGTGATTGGGTCACGAATGTCGAAAATACTTTTTACATTATTGGCACCGTCGCAGGACCGCACCCTTATCCGATGATGGTGCGTGATTTCCAATCGGTGATTGGCGAAGAATGCTTATGGCAAATGCCCGAGATGACGGGTCGGCAACCCGACGCAGTATTGGCGTGCGTAGGAGGCGGTTCTAACGCGATGGGGATATTTTATCCTTACATCGATGAGAAAGCAGTGCAGCTAATTGGTATCGAAGCGGCGGGTGAGGGCATCGCTTCGGGGAAACATTCGGCTTCGCTCACCGCGGGTTCGCCCGGCGTCTTGCATGGCAATCGCACCTATTTGTTGCAAGATGAGAATGGCCAAGTCATTGAAACGCACTCTGTTTCTGCCGGCTTGGATTACCCAGGCGTGGGCCCTGAACATGCTTGGCTCAAAGATTCCGGGCGCGCGCAGTACGTCACCATTACCGACGATGAAGCGCTACAAGCTTTCCATGATTGTTGCCGTATCGAAGGCATTATTCCCGCGTTGGAATCCAGTCATGCCTTGGCGTACGCAGCAAAACTCGCGGCAAGCTGGCCGAAGGACAAGATCATTCTGGCAAACCTCTCCGGGCGTGGCGATAAAGATATGCACACGGTGGCGGAGCGAGCTGGGTTGAAGTTCTTCTAAGTAAAATTTAATTCTTTTAAATTGTCAGCGCAGCAGACGTTTGTTCGTCCTTGTTACAAACTTGTTTGCGACATGATCACGCTGCTGCGCTGAAATTAAGCTGAATTTTAAGATACTCCTAGTTTTTTACTTTTTACTCTTCCATTTCCGCCAATAGATAAAGCGTATTGAAAAAATACATATAAGGGTATGTAATTATGTCTCGAATTCAAGCATGTTTGTCGGCGCTCGCCGCAAAGCAAAAAAAAGGTCTTATTCCGTTTATCACTGCCGGTGACCCAGCACCTGAATTAACCGTTCCGCTGATGCACGCATTGGTCGCTGGTGGTGCCGATATTATTGAGTTGGGCGTCCCGTTTTCGGACCCCATGGCAGATGGTCCCGTGATTCAGCGTGCCTCCGAGCGTGCCTTGTTGCACGGCGTGGGTTTGCGCGACGTGCTGCAGTTTGTACGTGAATTTCGCAGCACCAATTCGACGACTCCTGTGGTTCTTATGGGGTATGCAAATCCCATCGAACGTTTAGGCCAAGCAAATTTCATCGCGCAAGCGGCAGCGGCTGGGGTCGATGGCGTGCTGGTCGTAGATTACCCGCCTGAAGAATGTGAAGAGTTTGCCGCCATGATGCAGCAAAGCGGCATGGACACGATCTTCTTACTGGCGCCAACCTCCACAGACGAACGCATTGCTCAAGTGGGGAAAATCGCCAGCGGTTATGTGTATTACGTCTCCTTAAAAGGCGTCACAGGCTCCGGTAGTTTGGATTTGGATGCTGTCGCCAGCATGATTCCTCGCATCAAAAAGCACGTAAAAATTCCCGTCGGCGTTGGCTTTGGCATACGTGATGGCGCAACGGCAAGGGCGATTGCGTCCGTTTCTGATGCTGTGGTGATCGGTTCACGCATTATCCAAGAGCTGGAAAATACGCCTAGGGAAAATGCAGCGGCTGCTGTGCAGGCATTTATTTCAGGTGTAAGAGATGCTTTAGACGCCTGAGACGAGTAGAATACGCCTTCTTTGCATATTTATTAGGACTTACGCAAAACAGACGTTGGCGTTGTTGCTTTGCCTTGCCGTACAGTCGTACTGTCTGCGGCTTCGCGCCTAGCCAACGCAATTTTGTGTCAGTCCTAATTCTGAAAAAATTGTCTTTTTATAACAGCTTGCTCTGTGCCGAGAAGACAGCAATCAGGAGATTGATCTATGAGTTGGTTAGAAAAATTACTTCCCCCACGCATACAGCGTTCTGAAACTGGCAGCCGCAAGTCCATGCCGGAAGGCTTATGGGTAAAGTGCCCCTCTTGCGAGGCGGTGTTGTACCGTTCCGATTTGGAAGCCAATATTCACGTTTGCCCCAAGTGCAGCCATCACCTGCGCATAGGCGCGCGCGAACGGCTAGACGCCTTGTTGGACTCCGGTGGTCGTTACGAAATCGGGCAGGAAGTATTGCCAATTGATACATTGAAGTTTAAAGATAGCAAAAAATATACTGAACGTTTGAATGACGCGCTGGAAATTACCCGCGAAACAGACGCCTTGGTGGTCATGGGCGGCTCTATCATGACGGTACCTGTGGTGGCTGCATGCTTTGAATTCGAATTCATGGGCGGCTCTATGGGCTCTGTGGTGGGTGAGCGATTTGTGCGCGGTGTGCAGGCGGCACTAGAGCAAAAAGTGCCATTTATTTGCTTTACGGCCACGGGTGGTGCGCGTATGCAAGAAGGTTTGCTTTCCTTGATGCAGATGGCAAAAACCACGGCCATGCTGACTAAGTTGTCGGAAAAAAAGCTGCCCTTTATCTCTGTGTTGACTGATCCAACCATGGGCGGCGTTTCAGCCTCGTTCGCGTTTTTGGGCGACATCGTGATTGGTGAACCAAAGGCCCTAATTGGTTTTGCAGGACCACGTGTGATTGAAAACACCGTGCGGGAAAAACTCCCAGAAGGCTTCCAACGTTCTGAATTTTTGCTGCAAAAAGGCGCGATCGATATGATTATTGATCGTCGTAAAATGCGCGAGGAAATTGCCCGTTTGCTCGCTTTATTGCAAAACCAATCTGCGGAAGCGGTTTCATAAATTTTTATAACTATTTTGCTGTTTCCCCAATTTCTAAGTTAATTTTTCTGCCCGATGTTGCTTCACGCATATCGGGCTTTTTCTTATGCAAAATACTGAATTTCCTCAAACTTTAGCGAGTTGGCTTGCTCTGCTTGAAACCCGGCATAGCAAAGAGATCGACATGGGTTTGCAACGCGTCGCGGCAGTCAAGGACAAGCTTCAAATTGCGTTTAACTGCCCAGTGATTATGGTGGGTGGCACCAACGGCAAAGGGTCAACCTGCGCCATGTTGGAGTCAATTTTGATGCAAGCAGGTTACCGTGTTGGCTTGTATAGCAAACCGCATTTTTTGCATTTTAACGAGCGCGCACGCCTCTTGGGTGAGTCCGTTTCAGACGAACAACTACTCACAGCGTTTGCGCAAGTCGAAGTGGCGCGGGGCGAAATCTCTCTCACCTATTTCGAGTTCACCACGCTCGCTATTTGCCAATTGCTCGCCCAAGCGGAACTTGATGTAGTGATACTCGAAGTCGGCCTAGGTGGCCGCTTAGATGCGGTCAACGTGATTGATGCCGATGTGATGATCGTCACCAGTATTGATATCGATCACACGGACTATTTAGGTGACACCAGAGAGAAGATAGGGTTTGAAAAGGCAGGCATTTTTCGTGCGGGAAAAACCGCCATTTGTGGCGACCCGCTGCCGCCGCAATCCTTAATCGATCATGCGGAAAAAATAGGCGCAGATTTGCGCCTATTTGGACGCGATTTCAATTACAACGGTGACAAGCAGCAATGGAATTTTGGTGGTCGTGAACAACGACGTAATTCCTTGGCCTACCCGAGTTTGCGGGGTGCCAACCAATTATTAAATGCGTCTGCGGTGCTGGCCGCCTTGGAGGTCTTGCGTGACCGTTTGCCGGTCGGTGCGCAGGAAGTACGCAATGGCTTGGTCATGGTGGACTTGCCAGGCCGTTTTCAAGTGTTGGCTGGCAGGCCAACCGTGGTGTTAGATGTTGCGCATAACCCGCATGCCGCCTCCACCTTGGCGCAAAATCTCGATAACATGGGTTTTCATGCCTATACCTATGGCGTGTTTGGTTCGATGTTAGACAAAGATATCGAAGGTATCGTCGCACACATGAAGAGCAGAGTAGACCATTGGTGTTTAACTAATCTGCCGCTACCGCGCGCCGCGAGCGCTCAGCAGCTACACGAAAAACTAGAACATGTCGGTGTACTGCCAGACAAAGAACATAGTATTCAATGCTTCAATTCGCCAGAAGAGGCCTACGCATTTGCCACCGATAAGGCAGGTGAAAATGATAGAATAGTGGTCTTTGGATCTTTCCTGACTGTTGCAGGCGCAATGAGGGCAAGAAACGCAGTTCGGTGATCTGTTTTACTCATCAATTTTTAGAAATTTGCCCATGGGATTACTCTCGTTGTTTAAGCAAAAAGCAAGTAGTACCGATGATGCCGCTACAGGGGAGTTTCGAGCCCGTGCCGAGGATGATACAGCCGACGCCGCCAGTAATGCGGCCAACGAATCTAAGCGTAAGTCTAGCCGAAAAAGCAAAGCGCCAGACCCCGCGCTACCTGAGAAAAAACGTGCACGACGCCGACTGATTGGTGCCGCAACGCTCGTACTCACTTCTGTCATCGGCCTTCCTATGTTGTTCGACTCTGAGCCGAAGACGAATATTGATGAAATCAGCATTCAAATACCGGCAAAAGATAAACCGCTACAGGGCGCGCAGCCTCATGCCAACACGGATTCGCAAAGTCCGGTTGTAGCGAGCGCCAATCCGCCAACCAAACGCAAAGCCTTGCCCGACGAAAGTGATCCTGCGGAAGAAATTTTGCCGGCGACAACGAATACGGATAACGCAAAATCGC
>CAYPNW010000165.1:0-5772 GCA_964411965.1 uncultured Burkholderiaceae bacterium | reverse complement strand
ATATAACAAATTTTATGCTTATGATTCAAGTTCTTAGCTGGCGGGTATGAATATTGCTTGTTGCTAAAACCAATGAGATTACTTCAATCTGGCGTGTCTAAAAAAATGCAAAATATGAACTCGTAAAGAAGTTCACAATAAAATACGCATGCTCTAGGAATGAAAAAAAGGGAAATTATGGATCAAACTGAAAAACAATCGGAATTGCATGAAGCAAGTTCATCAAGCGCAAGTGCCGATGGTCAAAACGAGAAATTGACGCAAAGACGTCGATTTATTCGGCTTGGCTCAGTGGGCGTTCCTGTTGTTGCAACCCTATCTAGCAAATCGGCTTTCGCTTGGCATTGCAAGAGTCCGTCAGCTTGGGGTTCTGAAATCATTAATCCAAATACAAGTTTAAAAACAAATTCCGGACACCAAAGTTATCCTGACGAAACATGGTATATCACTAATTGGCGTGATAACGTGGCGCGCGCGGCTGCTGGGTACGGTGGAAAGCCTTGGGACGTTCTCAGGTCCCGCTGCCCAAATCTCAAGTTAAATGCGCCAGTTTCAGCGACTGTAAAGAAGTCGTTTGATTATTCACTAGTTACCGTAGCTGAACTCATCGCTGCAGTACCGGGGATAAAAATCATGGCATCCCCATCCCGCAAGGTCAAAGAGCTATTGACGAATGGTACAAATCTCGAAAAATCGACTTTGGTTGCGCAATTAAATTTTTGCTTACTTTCTCCATTGAGTGCTAATGAATTAGAGAGTTGCCTAAACTCAAGTGCCTTGCAAAAGATGGCAATGGGAACTTACACCCCCGCCGGCATTAATCAGACTTGGGATGCCAATAAAATCACCAAGTATCTCTACGAAAATTACATCGCTCGTTAAGTTCTCAGTTTAAGAAAATTAAGAGATGCAAACGCTTTGGCAGGTGAGGGCATTTGATAAACTTATTTTTAAAGCTTGGTCGGGTGACGAAAGTTGCATCGTCTATGACACAGAAGCGGGTGATTTGCATTCCATTGAAGTGGCAGCTTCTCATATTTTGCAATTCATCGCGTCCGGTGTTTATAGCGACGAAGCAATAACTTCAAACTTCGCCTTGGATTTTGCTCCGCAAGATCAAGAAGCCATTGCTGATTATGTGCAAAATGCTTTACTTCAACTCGCAGATAGCGGACTTCTAGTCAGGATCGCGCGTTGAAATTGTCGCACTTGTCGAATCACGAAACTCGGGCTGCGCTAATCGATGGAGCGCTCGTGCTAAAGATTGATCCGTTTGCTCTTCGTTTAACTTCAGATGTGCCCGGCATCGCGGACTACCTTCAATTTCTCTATGCGGATTTTTCGCTTGCATCTACGGAAGATTTTGCAGATTTTCATGTAGAGATATATCGCGAACCTGGTCTCAGAAGATGGTTTCGCCCCCTTGCGAGGTTTTTTTTTGACGGAAAGCCTTCGTTTATTCCTTTACCAGTTAACCAAGCACCAGCCATGCTGGAATGGGGCTTAAATTGGTGCGTAGCAGCACACGCTCATCAATATCTCATTATTCACGCGGCTGTGATCGAAAAAAATGGCGTGACTATTTTGATGCCAGCGCCTCCCGGATCGGGGAAAAGCACTTTATGTGCAAGCTTAGTCTTAAGCGGTTGGCGCTTACTTTCTGATGAACTGGCGCTGATGGATCCTTCTACTGGGGAAGTCCATGGGATGGCACGGCCAATCAGCTTAAAGAATGAATCGATTCAACTGATTAAGCGATTCGCGCCATTGAGTGAGATTACGAAGCCCATGTTTGGAACAACAAAAGGAACTGTTGCTTTACTTAAGCCGCCAACGGAAAGTGTTGATCGACGAAGCGAAATAGGTCGACCGAGATTGGTGATTTTTCCTCAGTATGTCGAAGGCTCGGTTGCGACGCTCGAATCTAAGAGTAAGGCAAGTATTTTTATGCTGCTGGCTGAGCAGTCATTCAATTTTGACGTACTTGGCGTTGAAGGCTTTCAAGCACTTTCCGATTTTGTAGATAATGTAGATTGTTTTCATTTTAGTTATAGCGCGTTTAGCGATGCTTTGAGTACCTTCGACCAATTGGTGGGCAATTATCAATGAGCGGGAGGCGATCATTATTACTAAAAGCAATGCTGGATCCAGCCTGCACGCATGATTTGTCGCCAAGCCAGTGGGATACGCTGATTCGACAAGCGCGTGGATCAAACATGCTCTCAACGTTAGCATTCGAGTTGGAGTTGAGAGGTCTTTTGGAGAGCACCCCGCGTCAACCCCAGCTCCATCTTCTCGCCGCATTGAAACTCGTACATCGTCAGGAAATCGCGATTCGGTGGGAAGTCCAATGTATAAAAAAAGCACTAACCGACTTTGGAGATAGGATCGTTTTGCTAAAAGGCGCCGCTTACCTGATGGCGGACATGAACTTTGCAAATGGACGCATGTTTTCAGATGTTGATATTCTTGTGACAGAAAGATGTATCGAACAAGCTGAAAGCGAGTTGATGTTGTCTGGATGGCAAAGTGGTGGACATGATGAATATGATCAGCGCTACTATCGGCGTTGGATGCACGAGATTCCCCCAATGCGACATGTCAAGCGAGGAGCGACAATTGACGTGCACCACAATATCCTGCCAAAAAGTGCGAAAACCAAGGTTAATATCGATCTTCTTTTCGAAGAAGCAGTAGCTTTGCCTAGCGAGGAAAGCTTATTTATTCTTGCGCCGATTGATATGTTTCTTCACAGCGCGACTCATTTGTTTCACGAAGGTAGTTTTGAAAAAGGACTAAGGGATCTTTTCGATTTAGATTACTTGTTACGCGATTTGGACAAGCGGAAATTGGTCTCAGAACAACTCATTTCGCGCGCAATAGAACTTGGCCTTGCTAGATACATGTTCTATGGCTTGCGGTATTGCAGCAAGATTTTAGGCACACCTATCCCTTCAAGTGTTCTGATGAAATCGAGTATAGGAAAGCCCAAATATTTTGTTCTCGCACTTATGGATAAGCTTTACGTTCTGGCTCTTGAGCCGACTCATCGAAGCAGAAATAGGTTTAGTGTAAAGTTGGCGCGCTTTCTCTTGTATATTCGGGCACATTATCTAAGAATGCCCTTACACTTACTGTCTTACCATTTGTTCAGAAAAGCTTTCGTCACGAAAAATAACGACATACCGACCCCTCAAAAGACCCAAGTACAGGTGCCGTAATTAGGCATATTAGTGTCGATGTTCTTGAAGTTTCTTAGTACGAAAGCTAACGTGAGTTGGTGGTCTTTCAAGTGTGAATTTCGGAAAAACGCGATTTGAAGGCTAAATAGCGCATCGCGCCGCACGATTAGTGGATTTGGATTCTTCTCTGCCTTTCAAAAAAGGTGACACGCATGTTTATTCAGACGTTGCTAGGGAAACGGGACTTATTAATCCCGTACTTTAAGTTTAAAGTGGTGGTGCGCGATGCAACCCAACAGTCTGCTATGCAGGAAATATTTCGTCTCCGCTACGAGGTGTATTGTGTTGAGCGACACTTTCTTCCAGAGGAGGAATTTCGGGACGGGCTAGAAACTGACGAATACGATGATTGCTCGACGCATGTGGCTGCATTTACGATGGATGAGCAAATTATTGGTACGGTCCGTTTAGTGCAGCCAGCGCAGGCGCAGAACTATCCATTCGAGTCACATTGCACCGTGTTTGACGACTTTGTGATGCCGCAGAGAAATATGGCGGGCGAAGTATCCCGCCTCGTAGTTCGAAAGACTTTTCGACGTCGGCGAGGTGATTCTATGGAAGGTGTCTCGGCAGATTTTGCTGAAAAGGGCAGCATTAAATCTATTAAACCCCGAAGTGCAGGCAAAGAACGTGATGGAAATAGTCCATTGCTGTTGCTTGGCTTATATCGAGAAATATATCGATACAGCCGAAGAAATGGTATTAGGTATCTTTATGCAGCAATGGAGCGCTCCCTCGCAAAATGTCTAAACAAGATGGGTTTTGTCTTTGTTCCAATTGGGCCACAAACGGACTATTACGGCCCCGTGACGCCGTTTGTGCTTGATTTGGACGCCTTAGATATTCGTCTAAATAGTGATAATAAATTCCTTGCGGCGTGGTTTACGGATAAGCCCTTGCCCTTCTCATTAGTGCTGAAGACTCTTGTCAAAAACGCCTGGCGTGATCGGCAAAAATCGCCAAAAAATATACCGAAGTGATTTTCTTTTTTCAATTTCCGAAGGTTTTTTCAAGATATAGAGTTGAATATCAATGTTCAAACCTAAATGCCAAATGCTAACTTGAAACAATGAAGCTTTTTCTCGAGAAGTTACTTCGAAAATTCATACGTGCGAAAATTCAGCGCACCGAACCACGTGAGCTTTTACTCGCTGGTGAGACGAAGCTTAGGAACTTCTTACGAAAGTCTGTTGGGTCCTCATTTGCGATCCGTGAATTATCTTCAGAGTTAAGCGGAGTGCGTGATTGGGATTCTCCAGTTGATCAGTTACTCAAATCTTTTCCTATCACCGAAAAGAGCAACACATTTCGACGCTTTCCCTTGCAAAAGCTTCTTTGCGAGAAATTATCGGTAAAACACTTGGCATCCATTTTGACCAGTTCGGGTCATGGGGCTGGTGGTTTTGCATTTGGACTTAGCACCCGAGAGCAAGTGCGTGAATCACCATTTTTAATCGACTTAGGTTTGGAGTTAGCTTTTGAAGTCGACCGCTTTACGACTTTGCTTATTAACTGCTTGCCTATGGGAGTCACATTTCAGTCTAATGTCGTGTGTGTTGCCAATGTTAGCGTTAGGGAAGATATGGCTGCAGCGATCGTTGAGAGTGCTGGAAGCATGTTTGAGCAAATCATTATCGTTGGTGATCCGCTGTTTCTTAAAAAATTCTTCGATTACACAACGACAAAGTCGATTGAATGGGGGAAATATCGAGTAAATATCGTTCTTGGTGAGGAGACTTTTTCTGAGAATTTTCGATCATATTTAGCGAGCAAATTGCAGATTAATCTTAACGACCCTAAGGACGGCACGATTATCAGTTCTATGGGTGTTGGGGAACTTGGTTTGAATCTTTTTACGGAGTCGCGAGAGACGATTTCTCTCAGACGCTTTTTTTCTTCGCGTACCGATTTACTTGGGAATTTATTTGGGGAGGGGCTCGCGTCGTCGACACTACCCACTTTTCTAACCTATAGTCCGCTACGAATTCATGTCGAGATCGTCGATCAAGATAACTTTGGGATTGGCGATCTAGTCATTACCGTTTTAGATTCGAATGCGACGATTCCCATGATTCGATATAAGACAGGAGATCGCGCCGCGAAAATAGATTTTCGTGCGCTAGAAAGCAATCTTTCTGCGTTTGAATTAACTGAACCCAAGTTGCCGATTATTGCATTGTTTGGACGTGCAAAAGATTTGTTGCCAAATGGAGATCATGTGGATCACTACAAGGCTGCAATGTATCGCTCGGCTGAAATTGCAGATTGTTTAGCGGGCGCTTTTCGTCTGACGTTGGCGGATCAATGTGTGAAATGGGATGTGCAGTTAACGAAGAACTTTGATGGGGATGGCGAAGCAATCGAAGCATCACTTTTTGCCGCAGCTGATGGTGAAAGTAGGGATTTAATCGTCAATTGTTTCTCATACGAAAAATTTCCACATGGACAAACAATTGATTACGAAAGGAAGTTTGTTTATCTGCAGCACTAAAAAATGTCGATCAACTTTACAAGGCTAAATTTTATTGTT
>CAYPNW010000164.1:0-5785 GCA_964411965.1 uncultured Burkholderiaceae bacterium | reverse complement strand
TGTTTTAACTTTTTTCGGAGACAGTATGAAAGTAACAAAATTATTCGCAGTATTGGTTGGTGCCGGACTCATCGCATCAGTTGCCACCTCAGTTCAAGCGCAGGAAACTGGCACGCTCAAGAAAATTAAAGAAAGCCGCTCAATTACATTGGGTGTGCGTGATTCATCCATTCCCTTTTCTTACCTCGACGACAAGCAATCCTACCAAGGCTATTCGATTGATTTGTGCTTGAAAATTGTTACTACGTTGCAAAAGCAATTGAGTTTAGATGCACTGAACGTCAAACTCAACCCTGTTACATCCGCGACACGTATTCCTTTGATGGCCAACGGCACTATTGATCTTGAGTGCGGTTCTACAACCAACAATCTCGAACGCCAAAAGCAGGTTTCTTTCGCTCCGACAACTTTTGTTACTGCGAACCGTATCTTGTCGAAGAAATCTTCTGGCATTAATGGCTTGGCAGATTTGAAAGGCAAAACTGTGGTGTCTACATCAGGCACCTCGAATTTGAAGCAATTGACAACGCTCAATGCCGACCAAAATCTGGGCATGACCATCATGGCAGCAAAAGACCATGCGGAAGCCTTCCTGTCAGTCGAAACTGGTCGCGCAGTGGCATTTGTGATGGACGATATATTGTTAGCCTCATTGGCAGCCAATTCAAAAGCGCCTGCTGATTACCAAATCAGTAAAGAAGCTTTGTCTGTTGAGCCCTACGGCATCATGATGCGTAAAGATGATGCGGCATTCAAAGCTGCCGTAGATAAAGCGATCAGCAATGTGTTGACCTCCGGCGATATCAACCGCATTTACCACAAGTGGTTCTTGCAACCAATTCCACCTAAGGGCATTTCTTTGAACTGGCCAATTTCTGATCAATTCAAAGCGGTGATTGCGAAGCCAACAGATTCTGGCGACCCAGCAGCGTATGCAGCCGTCCCAGAAGCGCAAAAAGCAGTATTGAATAAGAAAAAATAATTAGAGCGATTTGTTGTGATTGCCGTACAAAACGGGAGGATGCGCTTCTCCCGTTTTGTTTTATGTTGACGTGAAAGTTTACAGAATAAAAAAATCTGCAAAACCAAAAAAAGCCTCTTTTTCACGAGACAAAAAATAAGCAATCTTTGAGGGGACAAAATGAATTACACATGGAATTGGAATATTTTTCTTGAGTTGGCGCCAGATGGCGCTGGCACTTACCTCGACTCTTTGTTTTTAGGTTTGAAGTGGACGCTTGCCGTCGCGGGCAGCGCTTGGATCATCGCGCTGGTTCTAGGCACGGTGATCGGCACCATTCGTACTGCCCCAAATAAAGTCGCTGTTCGCCTAGCAAACGGGTATGTGGAATTGTTTCGCAACATACCGCTCTTGGTGCAAATGTTCTTGTGGTACTACGTGATACCAGAAGCTTTGCCAGACATGCTGACGAATTTGATTAAAGGGTCGTCAAATGCGCCGTTTATTACTGCTGTGTTGAGTTTGGGTTTCTTTACGTCAGCGCGTGTGGCGGTGCAGGTTTCCGCCGGCATTAATGCACTTCCACGCGGTCAAAGAATGGCGGGTACTGCACTGGGCATGACCTTGCCGCAAACTTATCGTTATGTGTTGTTGCCAATGGCATTTCGCATCATTATTCCATCGCTTACCAACGAAGTTGCTGCGATCATTAAGAACAGCTCCGTCGCTTCGGCGATTTATGTGGTCGAGTTATTCCAGAGTGCGCGGTCGATGCAAGAGTTCACTTTTAAGACCTTTGAAGCATTCTCTGCCGTTACGATTATTTACTTGATGGTGTCGGTCATCGCGATCTTGTTGTCTAACTGGTTGGAGCGATTTACTGCGGTGCCGGGCTTCATCACCACGGGTTCTGCCAAAGCGGGAGGGCATTAATATGTTTGCAAATTTTGATTTTGACGTCATTCAACGCAGTTGGTATCACCTAATTGTGCATGGTTTAAGCTTCACAATTATGTTGACGGTGCTCGCCATGATAGGCGGAATTGTTTTGGGGACATTGCTGGCAATGATGCGTTTGTCCAGCACCAAAGCGATCTCGATGTTCGCAACAGGCTATGTGAACTTAATGCGCTCTGTGCCGTTGTTGCTGGTGATTTTCTGGTTCTATTTTCTCGTGCCGTTTCTTGGCGCTTGGGTTTTAGGGCGTGACCAACCGGTCGAGGTGGGCGCATTTTATTCCTGCCTCATTACCTTCATCATGTTTGAAGCCGCTTACTATTGCGAGATCATGCGCTCGGGCATTCAGTCCATACCACGTGGGCAAATTTGGGCGGGTTATGCATTGGGTATGAATTACTGGCAGACCATGGCAAATGTGGTCTTGCCCCAGGCCTTCAGAAACATGATCCCTATTTTACTCACGCAAACCATTGTTTTGTTTCAAGACGTTTCATTGGTGTCGATTTTATCGATAACCGATTTCGTCGGTGCGGCTTCCAAAGTCGCGCAGCGCGATGGTCGTTTGGTGGAAATGTATTCCTTTGTCGCCGTGGTGTATTTCATCCTCTGCTTTAGCTTGTCGAGTTTGGTGAAAAAGTTACAGCAGCGCGTCGCAATTATTCGTTAAGCTTGGTCGATCAATAATAGGTGTTTGGAGATAGCAATGATAAAAATGGAAAACGTCAGCAAGTGGTATGGTCAATTTCAAGTGCTGACTGATTGCACCACGCAAGTTGCCAAAGGTGATGTGGTGGTGGTCTGCGGGCCATCTGGTTCGGGCAAATCCACCCTGATTAAAACAGTGAATGGCTTGGAGCCATTTCAAAAAGGCATAATTACGGTGGATGGTGTCTCGGTTGGCGATAAAAACACCAACTTATCAAAACTACGTGCGCGCATCGGCATGGTGTTTCAGAACTTCGAACTTTTTCCGCATCTCACTATTCGTGAGAATCTCACGATAGGTCAGGTGAAAGTGTTAGGGCGGAGTGAAGATGAGGCGTCTGAGCGTGGCTTAAAGTACTTAGACCGCGTTGGCTTGATCGCGCAAAAAGATAAATTTCCCGGCCAATTATCAGGTGGTCAGCAACAGCGTGTGGCAATTGCCCGTGCTTTGTCGATGGACCCCATCGCCATGTTGTTCGACGAACCAACATCAGCTTTAGACCCTGAAATGATTAATGAAGTATTGGATGTCATGGTGGGTTTAGCGCAAGAAGGCATGACGATGATGGTGGTCACCCACGAAATGGGTTTCGCTAAAAAAGTTGCCAATCGCATCGTGTTTATGGACAAAGGTTTGATCGTGGAAGATTGTGCGAAAGACGAGTTCTTCACCTCGGCACGTTCCGACCGTGCGCGTGACTTCTTGGCGAAAATCATTCACTAAGTTTTACCAGTTTTAGTATCCTCAGCGAGCTTCGCCCCCAAGAGATTGGGGGCTTTTTTATTGGATAAATGCATATACTGCCATTATTTTCTATAATTTATGGTCAATTGCGCTTGTGATATAAGCGGGTTAAATTATTACTGGTGGGGGTAATTAGAATGGCTCGCTTTGATTAGGTTGAGTGTCGATGAAAGAAAATGCGCTTGTTGAAATACAAGCAAAGTCAAAAGCTTTACCGCAGAGCCGCAGAGGCCGCAAAGAATAAAGGTTTCTCTTCGCGACCTCTGCGACCTCTATGGCTCTACGGTGGGACTTCTATTCAAAGTCATGAACAACGCATTAATTTCAAACACAAGTCGTATCACTATCCAGCATTGAGTGACCAATTTGGTTCTGTAAAAAAAGTGTCGCGGCGCAGAAGCGCAGAGCTCGCGTAGGACCAAAGTTTTTCTCTGCGACCTCTGCGACTCTGCCGCAAGACTTCGAATTGACAATCACAACCACCCTTGCTGGCGCGCCAAACGATACGCTTCAATGCGATTTGAGGCGCCCAATTTGCTGATGATTTCAGATAAATAATTGCGCACAGTGCCCTGCGTTAAGGATAGTTGTTCGGCGATTTCGGCAGAGCTACTGCCTTCGCCTGCCAAGCGCAAAACCTGGCGTTCTCGATTACTGAGTGGGTCTTGTTCTGTCCAAGTGGCGATTGCCAGTTGCGGATCAATCACGCGTTGCCCTGCGTGCACTTGGCGGAGAGCATCAGCGAGTTGGACAGAGGGCGCATCTTTGAGCAAGTAGCCTCGGACACCCGCATCCAAGGCGCGGCGCAAGTAACCTGCGCGGGCAAATGTGGTGACGATGACGACACGTGTTTTGCTGCTTTCGTTTTGACTGGCATGGATGTGTTGAGCCAGCTCTAGTCCTGTCATTTTCGGCATCTCGATATCGGACACTACCAAGTCTGGTTGATGACGTTGCACTAAATCCCAAGCTTCTTGGCCGTCCGCCGCTTCCGCGACGATTTCAAAGTCGGGTTCTAATTTCAGCAGAGCGACCAGCGCACCACGCACCATCGCTTGGTCTTCGGCGAGTACGATGCGAATCATAGAGAATGGTATGACGAGTTGATCATCGCAAAATAGTAACATCCACGCAATGGCGTGAATAGATTGGATTAACGGATTCCGTGAACAGTTCGTGCTTTGAGAAGCACTATTCGCTGGATGTCAGCACAGAGGTGGCGTTTTTATTTTCAAGCTTGGGGCAGCTCAAGCTCAGGCGCACTCCGCCTTGTGGCCCCGTGTCTATCGTCAAATCGCCGCCGAGAAGTATCAGACGTTCACGCATACCCTTTAAACCATTGCCCGGCATGAGCGTGCCGATTGCATGACCACTCCCATCATCGGAGATGCACAGTTGTAGATTGTTTTTCTGGCTAGTAAGCTCAACCTCCACGCGTCGTGCTTTCGCATGGCGAATGATATTGGTGACTGCCTCGCGCACGGCGAGCGCAAAAACCGTTTCTACTTCAGCGGCCAATGTGACGGGTGCAAGTTGGTAATGGAGCTGCACATCCGCCGACAGCAAAGCGAGTCGCGCATTGGCTAATTCCGCTTCCAAGCCTGCTAAGCGTATGCCGGAAACGGCAGTACGGATCTGCGAAAGCGCATCCCGTGCCACCTTTTCCACCTCGCGAATTTGCATCGCCGCCGCTTGCGCATCGCGCTCCATTAATCGACTGGCGAGTTCACTCTTCATTACAATTAAAGACAGTGTGTGACCCAGCACATCATGCAGGTCGCGCCCGATGCGCTCGCGTTCTGCGCTTTGCGCAAGGCGTTGTACTTCTTGTTGGCTGAGTCGCAGTATGTGATTGCTGCTTTCGATCTTGCGGTTGAAAAGGGCGTAAATGACTAACATGCTCGCCATAATGGGTGTGGCGACAAGATAGCTGATCGGGAATCCCAAGTAATACGCCTGCAGTTCTAGCAATGTCAGCGATACGACTAAAAACGCCAGGGCGGCTTTCGGTTTACAAGCGTAAGCAGCGGTAATCACGCCGAATATCAGGTACGTATTTGCGCCGTAGTTAAACGGCGTAACGGCATAACACAACAACACCATGCCGATTGCAATGTGAATCGCAAAACGGCGTTCGCTGCGATAAGACAAAAAATGCAAAGGTAAAAAAATCACGAGGCTGCCGAGTGTTACCCAAACTTGCTTCGCACCTCCATACGGATTGATGAACAGCGGGAAGAACAAAAACATCAAGTAGACCAGATTGAAATAGGCCAGGTATCTGTCATCGCCTGTCGCGCGCCACCCTTTGATTGGGATGTCGCGCACGCCCGGCGTGGGGCGCTCAAGCTCGTCTGTACTTGGGTCAGCTTTGTTGCTACTTGTGTTTCGGTTTGATAAGGGCATCGTGCTTA
>CAYPNW010000163.1:0-5798 GCA_964411965.1 uncultured Burkholderiaceae bacterium | reverse complement strand
TCGATGCGGCATGAAGTGCAGTACAGTCGCCTTTATCGCTCGTAGATTTCGCACTACAGCCATTCACCAAATCGAACGTCATCCATATACACTTTGAAAACAAACTTCCTATGAATTCAAATACCGCAATGCAACAAACAAAGGCCAGTAATCCCTTGCGAGTGGGCATTGGTGGCCCAGTGGGTTCGGGCAAAACTGCACTCTGCGAATTGCTCTGCAAACGCATGCGTGACCATTACGATATGGCAGTCATCACCAATGACATCTATACCAAAGAAGACATGGAAATATTATTGCGTGCCGATGCCTTGCCAGCGGAGCGTTTGATGGGCGTAGAAACGGGTGGATGCCCGCACACAGCGATACGCGAAGATGCGTCTATCAACCTTGAAGCGATTGCCCGCATGAGCGCAGATTTTCCCAACCTCGATCTGATACTGATCGAGTCGGGTGGCGATAATCTTGCCGCGACCTTTAGCCCAGAATTATCTGACCTGACGATTTATGTGATTGACGTGGCGGGTGGAGAAAAAATTCCTCGCAAAGGTGGGCCTGGCATTACCCGTTCCGATTTGTTGGTCATCAATAAAACTGACTTAGCTCCCCATGTGGGCGCCAATTTGGACATTATGGCGCGTGACGCAAAACGGATGCGCGGCGACCGTCCATTTTTCTTTACCAATTTACGTAGCGGCGAAGGCTTGGAAAATGTTTTTGCGTTTATCCAGAAACAAGGGCTGCTAGTGGCTGCCTAGGCGTTTATTCGTTGTCCACACAAGTTTCTCTATTTTGATAATTTATGAAAGAGCCATCATGAAGACGACACTCAGAAAAATACTCAGCCTTGCTTGCCTTTTGGGGTTATCAGTTCCAGCGCACGCTCACGTGGATATGAGCCATGCCATGTCGACCTTTGCTTTGGGGTTCGCGCATCCATTTTCTGGCCTCGATCATTTGCTAGCAATGTTGGCAGTGGGCCTGTGGGCTGTGCAAAGCCGCCGCACTTCGCTTAAGGTCTATTTGCTGCCTGCCTTGTTTCCAGTAGTGATGGTGCTTGGTGCTAGTTTGGGTTGGGCGGGTATGGCCATGCCAGCGAGTGAATTACTGATCGCGGCTTCAGTACTCGTATTTGGCGCTTTAATCGCCTTCGCCGCGCCCACTAACGCCGCAGTTGGCGTATGTTTGGTGACTATATTTGCCTTAGCACATGGTTATGCGCACGGGATTGAAGCACCGCAGGGCGGGATCTCGCTTTCATTTGGCTTTGGTTTCCTGTGCGCTACAGTACTCTTGCATCTTGCGGGTATGATGCTAGGCTTGGCTGCTGAAAAAATGAAATTGACGGGCACCTTGCGGGCAATTGGCACAGCGATAGCCACAATAGGCATGATGCTTTTGGCATCTTTGGCCTAGAGCTTGTTTTGGAAAGTTAATTCCTCGACATGAAAAAGCCAATCCTTTTAGAAAATACCAGCAAATTCGGGCTTGTTTCTGTTTAATTTGTTTGCTGTCACGAACTTAGTTGGTATTTTGCAGGTCAGACCTGAGCAAGTTAATTTGTGCGCATGATGGGCGCAGCATAAATGAAAGTGCAAGTTGTTTTATGGTAGTTTTGTATGGGAATCAGGAGTAAAAAATGAAAAAAATGCTAATTGGAATTGCCTTTGTATGCGGCGCAACAGCGTTCGCTGCGGTGCAAGATTCGTCGTTTAAAACGGAATCGAAAACCGCAAAGGCTGCGCAAGATACGGTTAGCAAAGCTGCGGCTAGCGGGGGTGGTTTTGGCGATTTAAAGCCCCTTCATCAACAAGCGCAGGCGGCGACTTTTACTGCAGAGTTTTTAACTCGTTTTCACTACAAGCCGCTGCCACTTGACGACGCCATGTCGCAAAAAATCTTTGACCGCTATCTCAAAAGTCTTGATCCAGAAAAGTTATTTTTCATACAAAGCGATGTTGACCAATTCGTTTTATCTCGCACCAAACTCGACGATGCGATTCGCAATGACGATTTGAGTGCGCCTTTTTCTATGTTCAATTTGTATCAAGTCCGCCTGCGTGAGCGGCTTACTTATGCAAAAGAACTGTTAAGCCAAAATTTTGACTTTGCTGCGAAAGAAAACTATCGCTATGCTCGTGAAAAAGAGCCCTGGGCTCAGAGCGACGCGGCTTTGCGCGATATTTGGCGCTTGCGGGTTAAAAATGATTGGCTACGTCTAAAGCTCGCTGGAAAAGACGATAAATCCATTCGCAGCACGCTCGAAAAGCGCTATGACTATACCGTTACGCGCATACAGAAGCTAAAAAGCGAAGATGTTTTTCAACTGTTTTTGGATGCCTATGCGACTTCAGTCGAACCACATACGAATTACCTCGGGCCTAAAGCTTCAGAAGATTTCGATATTCAAATGAAGTTGTCCTTGGTGGGTATTGGCGCGGTTCTGCAAGAGCGCGATGAAATGACCACGATCCGCGAATTGGTTCCGGGCGGCCCCGCCGCATTGTCTGGCAAGTTGAAAGTGGGAGATCGAATTGTTGGCGTTGCCCAAGGCGAAAAAGGCGCAATGACCGATGTCTTGGGCTGGCGTTTAGACGATGTCGTGGCATTGATTCGCGGCGCTAAAGATACGACCGTCGTGCTTGATGTATTGCCTGCCGAAGCCAATCCTGATGCGCCACACCAAGTGGTTAGCTTGGTGCGAAACAAGATTACTTTAGAGCAGCAAGCGGCGAAAAAATCTGTTTTGGAAGTCAAGACAGCAGAAGGCACACGACGTATCGGCGTGATCGCTTTGCCTACTTTTTACCAAGATTTTGATGCCCGCAGAAAAGGCGAAAAAGACTTCAAGAGCGCAACCCGCGATGTGGCGCGGATTTTAGGTGAACTGAAGAAGGAACAAGTGGATAGCGTGTTGATTGATTTGCGCAACAATGGTGGCGGCTCGCTCAGCGAATCAGTGGAATTAAGTAGCTTGTTTATCGGCAAAGGGCCCGTCGTGCAACAACGCAATTCACAGGGCCAAGTCAGCGTAGAAAGCGACAACCGTGGCAGCGTAGTTTGGGATGGACCATTGGGTGTGTTGATTAACCGAGGCTCGGCATCTGCCTCTGAAATTTTCGCTGCTGCGATGCAAGACTACGGACGCGCATTAATTATTGGCGAATCAAGTTTTGGTAAAGGTACAGTGCAAACTTTGGTCAATTTTGACCAGATCGCTCGCAACGACAAGCCAAAATTAGGCGAGCTAAAAATGACGGTTGCACAATTTTTTAGGGTTAATGGCGGCACCACCCAGCTGCGTGGTGTTTCGCCTGATATTAGTTTTCCTACCTTCACCGACGAAGAGAGCTTTGGCGAATCAAGTTATGAAAACGCCTTACCTTGGGTGCAAATCAAGCCTGCCGAGTACCGTCCCGTTGGTGACTTGAAAGAGATTCTCCCGCTGCTACAGGTCAAGTACGAAATGCGTGCAGCCAAAGACAAAGAGTTTCAATTCATTCGTGATGACATCAATGAATTCAAATTGCAAAAAGCGAAAAAAGTGATTTCTCTAAATGAGGCTGAACGTCGCAAAGAGCGCGACATGCGTGAAAAGAAAAATAAAGAGCGCGAAAAAATTCGTAATCAAGAAAAGGGTGACAGCAAAGATATCGTCAAGAGCCAAACCCAAGATGATGGCTTGCAAGCAAACGAACGCAGTCTCAGCGCCGAATTAGCGGCTGAAAAAGCGGCCAAAGAAGCGAAGGATGTGTACCTCACAGAGGCAGCGCAAATTCTTAGCGATGAAGTGGATTTGCTAAAAACGAACAATCGATTAGCACAACGGGTATTAAGTGCGCCTACTGCAAAACGTCCGGACGCCCGCCAGTAAAAATAAACAGAGCTTGTGTTGGCTGCGGTTTTGGCCAATGAATAAAAAAAGGGCATCCAATAAATGGACTGCTCTTTTTTCTTACCAAAATTCTAAAACCTATAAAAATACAAACCTGCCCACCCAGCGAGCAAGAACAGACTCAATACAAATAAGCCTCCTGCACCATTTGGGCGGAGTACGCCGAGATAACCAATGGCAACCGTGGTCACGCCTTTTTTAGCTTGTTTCATGCTGCGCCAACGCTGAAATCCCTTGAGCGCAGATAAAACAAATGTAAATGTTGCGCACGACAGCAGGCTGATGCGAAAAACGTTCAAAAGATCAAGCTCGCCTAGTGACACTTTTTTGTAAACCAAGCCAATAAACGCCATCACCAGCGCGGCGCCAATTGCGATAGCCACGTTGGCATACATTGTTTTGCGACTAGCAATAGCGGCGTCATTCAACTCCGCTTTCAGCAATTCAACTTTTTCATTAATCAGACTAGATGCTTCATGTTTCATCGAAAATATTCGTTCGTCTAACGCTGCGCCAATTTGGCCCGCAGAATAATCAATTAACTCCCGAATATCGTCTTTAGTAATACTGCGTTGGTTATGTATTTCTTCAGATAAGAGCGCGATGTTTCTATCGACTTGCGCACCGGCCTCCTTGATCACTTCTGACAACTCAGCGCTGACCTGTTGGATCGACTTGTCAACCAAGGGCGCAACGCGTTGATCAATCACGCGAGATAAGCTTTCTTCAAAATTATTCGAAGCTTCTTTGAGATTAAGTAAATCAAAGCCCATTGCGATCCTTTCGTGGTTGAGCGAAGAAAAGAGTTTCGCCCTTTTGGCAATTAGTGACGATTTGCAAAATTTCAATCAAGGGCATCCTCCCGACATAGCTCTTCGCAGCCCGATCTCTCAACGATGCGTAAAAAGTATGACAAGTTGTATCGCAGCGCTGTTCATGCGGACAAAAAATTCGTGTCGTTTTTACTCACTTTTAATGTGGATTGTGTGGGAAAAGATCGAATTTTCTGCACTATTTGTGATTTTTACCTAAGGTAATTTCAAACCTAGGCGGCGTTACATTCAGTGACACGTCGTTACCAATCATGACCACAAGGCGAAAAAAATCCGACTAATCTTATTCATAACTGTTGAGGTGCGGTTTTGTAGTGGCTCTTAAACGGCAATTTACAGCATTTATTAGGCGTCCACTTTCGTTGTCATATCTGATAGGACGAAGTCACAATGAATCAAGAATTTTTAATCACTATTAGCCAAGAAAAGTTGTCGCGCGATCTACAAGAGATTTTTAATGACTACTACTATTTGGGTATCTTTCAAAAATATGGCAGTTGTTGCTTTGCCATAAGCGATCTGCTAACCCGCACTCTAAAACAAAAAGGGTACAACACAAGAATTCAAGCTTGCGGCTGCAAGCTACTGCAAGAAAACGTGCAATATTTTTTAGGCTATCCCGGCTACTCAAAGAAAAACCAAGTTGAGGGGCACGTGGTGTGCATCGTCAATGAACACTACGTCATTGATTTTGGTTTAGGTAACATCCGTAAGTATTACGATCACGGTTTTTATCGTGCCATTGCATGCGACCTCTCTGATGAGGGAGAAATCTTGGCGAAATTGAATACCCAGACCGGTGCGAAGGTGGTTTGGGAAGTTAAATGGGTTAATCCCGCAATTGAGCGTGAATTAGAAATGCAAGATGAAATCGTGCAAAAGATTTTTCGTCAGGTTGAGCATTACCAAGAAAATCGTATCAAATACTCGGTACGAAAGGCTTGGCCAAAAGCACAAGGCAAACCAGTCATTGCTATGCAGCGTTCCCTTTAGCTTAGTTCTGGCGCGCTGTTAGTTGCCCGTTCCGCACCTAAAGAGCTAATTCGCGCTTTCCGAGATTCAGGCGAAAAAAA
>CAYPNW010000162.1:0-5811 GCA_964411965.1 uncultured Burkholderiaceae bacterium | reverse complement strand
ACTTCAACCGAGCCATCAACGATGGAGTAGAAGGTATTGGTGTAATCAAACTTATTGAAGATGACGCTGCCGCGCTTGACGGTCAAAAGATTGGAGTCGAGCATGAACTCGCGCAATTGGAGTTTGGACATGCCTTTGAATAAGGGTACGCTGCCCATAATCAAGTCGATCACTTGCGATACAGGAAGCGTTGGTTTCCAAGGCTTGAACTTTTCTCGCAAGAGCGGTTCATCGACGGGTTCCACAGGTTGGCCGAGGATGGTTTGCACCACTTCGTAACCTTGGTTCATGGCTTGCTTGATTAGCGGGTAGCCGCCCAACGCGCCAACGATATACAGCCCAGGCACATTCGATTCATAGCTCTCCGACAGCACTGGTACCGACGACATATTCGCGTTGGGGAAAACGATGCCAAAGCTTTCGATGAGTTTGCGCGGCGGTGTTGCACCTAAGCGGGCTATCACGCGGTGGCAGTGGATCACGTCGTCGCCGGTTTTTCCGCTGTAATGAAACTTCATCGGCGTGGGACCATCGCATTCTTCTACTTTGATGGTATTGGCGCTGTAGCAGACGCGCAGCTTGCCGGACTTTTCGGCGTTCGTCACAAGGACCCGATTGCCTTCTTTACACATCGCGAATTCGTCTGCACGATTCATGATGACGACATCGTTTTGCTCTGCCAAGGCGAGCGCGTTTTCAATACCCGCATCACCGGCGCCAACGACGATAATGGTTTCTTTAGAAAACTCCTCAGGGTCAGACAAGGTGTACTGCACGTTTGGCAAACTCTCGCCGGGTACGCCTAGCTTGCGGATATTGCCTTGCAAGCCTATCCCCAAAATTACAGAGCGGGTAGTGCGGGTGCTGCCATCCTCGCAGGCCACGGTGAAGATGCCTGTGCTCTCATCGCGTTCAATTTTATTAACGCGTTTCTTGTATTCGACATTCACACCTTGCGCGGCAAGTTCGGTGTTCCAATTACCCAGCAGCGTTTCACGCTTGCCCGCACCAAAAGTCACATCACTACGTAGCGGCAAAATGGATGGTTCTGCCATCACATGTTTGCCTTTTTGGTACTTGTAAATGGTGTCGGAAAGATGCGCTTCCGCCTCAAGTAAGACGTGCCGGCAATTGAGCGCTTTGGCTCGCGCGGCAGCGGATAAACCTGCTGGACCGGAACCAACAATCACAATATCAAACTCAGTTGCTGCATCCGATTTATTCGCTGGTGGGCTCGCCATGGCTTGCTGATTCATTTTGCTGATTCCTCTTTTTCTTGCAATTTTTATGGCTTCTTGCTGGCTACAAGTGACGTTGCTGCGGTGTTGGTCACATCGGCGCGTAAATCGCCACGCATGGCTTGTAGTTCCGCCGCATAACTATCGGGTTTAAATTTATCTTCGTTAGCTAATAGCTTGCGCAGGTTGCCTAAGTGCTTATTGAGCCGATTAACCTGATCCCCAGCCCTCAGTGCGCCTTGTTTCACTAATGAAGAAACCAGACTGGTGATCGAGAGGTAAGCTTGTTCTGCGCCCGCATAGTCGGTGAACTCGTTGCGGCGTGCTTCGTCTAGTAAGCCCGCCAATAAAGCGCGCTGTGTACCGGTATCGAATTTTTGTTTTTCCAGCTTGGCGATCTGTTGATCAATCGTGGCCGATAGCTTTGTGGCGAGTTGCAAGGGGTCTGCGCCCTTTGCCTCGGCGTTGCCAGAAATAGCTTGGTGTAGCAAGGTAACTTGTGCGCTAAACGCATCGGCATTGGCGCTATCCGTTGCCCGCACTATGGCGCGCAACATCAGCAAATTACTGTCATTCAAACGCATGCGACCCGGGCCAACACCTAAACGTGGCGTCCATTTCTTTTCGCTCATGGGGTGGTGGCACGCGTGACAATCAAACAGGGCTAATTCGGGGAATAAGCCGTCACGCCCGCGTTTTGGGTCGGCCAAGGTGTTCAACAAATGTTGTGATGCGACTGCTTGGCTAATCGCCCACATTCTGACATTATCAAATTCGCCTTTGCGTTGCCGCCAATCGTCGTCAATCTTGTAATGCGCAGGTGCGAGTTGGGCAAACGTGTCTAGCTCGAAAGAAATACGTGGATGCCCCGCACCCATGATGCGGTGGGTGACATAACGTGTTTCGTCACCGGCATGGCACGATAAGCACAATTTTGCTTGCGCGACAGGCCTATCAGTGGGGTACAGACCGTTGGCGATGTTGTCAGCATGGCTGGTGTTTGCCACGGTGTGGGTGCGCACATATTTATCGGCGGGGCCGTGGCAACCCTCGCAGCTAACGCCTTCAGAGACAATATGCCGTTCGCCGCGTAGCTCGGGCTTTGGATTGTGGGCATGGCAATCTAAACAGATTTTTGCTTCATGTGCGCCCTCTTTGAGACCGAGTTTTTTCGCAATACTGCGCGACTGTTCATTAAGCAAAACGGCATACGCTTTGGCATGTTTATCGAGACGTAACCACGTGGTGTATTCGTTTTGCAGCACGTTGGAATCGTCCCACGCCGTGGTTGAACCATGACAGGTGCTATTGGTGCAATTGACAGTGCCGATAGTGGTGTGCGTTGAGCGATTTGGCAAGGGGCTGTCCGCTGCAAAGGCTGTGGCAATCGTGCAGAGCATGGCGATTGTGCACAGTAAGCGGGTAAACCTGGCAGCATGAACGAAGTGGATTTGCGGGGTCATCATTTCGTCCCTTTTTGCGTTTGTTGGTTTGGCGTCGCGGCTGCATGCGGTGCAGAATTTGAGCGGGTCGCTTTTGGCACATAATCGCGCGGTGCGCCTTGGTCTGAAACGCTCCAAACTTTGGCATCGCTCTGCAAGTAAATTTTTTCCATTTCTTTTGCGTTGAACGGACGTGATCCGATGCGGCCGAAAACAGCAATCTGATGACCAGTTTCATCCACTGCGCGGTCACGATCCAAACCTTTAGACATGGCAAGTGCAGGCGACTTGGTTTGCCGCCAAGCGATCAAGTAGGGTTTGGGTTCCGGTGAAAATCCGTAGAAACGTGGCTGTGTATCTGGCGCAGTGAGTTGCAAAACTTTGAGTCCATTCTTGCCGTCTGCCACATACGCAAATAGGGATGCGTTGGTGGAGCCAACAATCACATCCTGCGCGTCATTTAACCTGCCATCTGCGTTAAAAACTTGGTATAGCTTGGGCTCTTCGGGTTTTTCGATATCAATAATCGCTAGACCTTGCTGACCACCAGCGACATAAGCGTAGGTGCGTGCTAGGTAAAGTTTGCGAGCATCCTGCAGCGGCACGCTGTTGGGCAGCAATTTTGGTTTGTCATGCGACGTGACATCAATGACTCGAAGGCCAGTCTGATCAGTCACGAACAAATAGCGAAATTGTAGTGCGGAGGCACGCGCACCAGCCAATGGCACGCTCGCAATCACACGTGGTTTAAGCGGGTCATCGAGATCAACAATCACAAGACCACTTTGCGTCGTGATGTAGGCGATGTGCCCGCCCAAAGTGATATGTCTGGCGCCGTTCAAAACACCGTCTGGATTCCAGGTTATCGCGCGGGTCAGGAAATTATTGCGGGCTTCACCGTCTGCAAGGGTGTCAACATTGCTAAGAATTAAACCTTCTTCGGCGTCCGTGATCACTACGTAATGGTAGATCGGGTGGAAGGCTTGCTCTTGATTGGTGACGCGCATTAAATCACCCGTATTGCGTGTTGGTGCAATCGGTTGATTGGTGGGTATAGCCATGCAGGTGGCATTCTTTGAAGTGATATGGGTATCGTGGCCGAGTGGCGAAAAGGGTGCCGTAACGATCCGCTGTGAGACCCCTTTGTTGGCGATGTTGGCCGTGTCGTACACGCGCATTCCGCCTTTGCCTTCGGCTACGAACAGATATTCACCGCGCAATTGCAAACAACTCGCTGCACCCAAGGTCGTGTGGGCGTGCGATTCGGTCAACTCCATTTTGCGGTCTTGGTGGGCCTTGTACCAATCTGGATACGCGTAACGCTGCAAATAGCTGCCCTGCACGGCTTGGGGCTCGTCCCATTCCGTCACGGTGGTTGCTTCGATATGTCCTTGCTCGCCTATCCACGCGTTGTAGCCTACAAAATTGACAAAATTTGTGCCCTGAAGCAGCAGTTGCGCCATGATCGCGTTGTTGTCGTTGGCTTTGGAAATATGGCAATCGGTGCAGGTTTTGGTTTCTTCTTTGCGTTCCGTGTGTGGGTAGTGTGGCGCAAATGCTTGTGAAGAAAATCCGCTGGCAGCGATAGGTGGTTGCTGGATATAAATACGCTCGCGGTTGATGTTAGTTGACGATAAGACCAAGGCGGAGCTTGAGCGTACTGGCGTAATGCGCGAGCCTTTCACTGGCCCCGCTAAACCAAGTTGGAACATATCGTCGCGTGCCACCTGCGGGTTGTACGAAGCGTAATTGCGTGATTCGCCGCCTTCATAATGTTGGCGCTCGGTTTTCCAGTTAGCCTGGATCGGCAAATGGCAACCAGCGCAACTGGTGGTCCACGATAAATGGCAGGTGTAGCAGGTCATCTTCTCGTTGTCATGCGCAAGTTTTTCTACACCAGGTCCCCATTTGCCCGCTTGCCCGTCAGCCCCCGCCGCCATGAGCTTGGAACGTGCCGCTTTCTCGTTATATTTGGGATGGTTCGCGTTAATCGAATCTTTGACAAGACTCATTTCCCACTCTTTGTTCGGGTCAAGTGCAGCGCGTTGATACAACTTGCCTTCGCGCCATTCAAAGCGGCGACGGCCGTCTTGCGTTTTCAGCAAACTCATGTCCATGCCACCCGGTTTGGCAGCGGGGCCGCTCGTATGTAGAGTCGGGTACTTGTTAGCGCTGCCGTGGCAATCGACGCAATCAACTTCAATCGCAGCGGCAACCTCACCATAAATATGGCCATTGCCGTGCATATCCTGCGAGAAATGGCAGTCGACACAGTGCATACCTTTGTCTAAATGAATGGACGAGAGGTGCACGGTTTTCTTAAATTTATCTGGATCTTTGTCATCGATCACTTGGCCCTTTTTATCGATCAAGGCACCTTTGCGATCACGCTTAAAAATCGCGCGGAAGTTCCAGCCGTGACCGTGGTAATCCGCAAACTGCGTATCTTTTAAAGTCGGATTTAAGCTCGACACGTTTTTCAAAAATTCTGGGTCACTCCATTTACCGCGAATTACCGCCTCTTCAGGATTGCGGTCTTGCGCAGCGCGAATCTCGGCATCGGTAGGATATTTCTGCTTTTCTGGCCACATAGAGGGGGCATCAGATTCATAATCCCACATGGTGTAGCCGTAGTACGAATTCACGAAAATGTTTGGTTGGTGCATGTGACAAGTCATACATTGCGAAGAAGGGATGGCGCGCGTAAATTCATGTTTAATTGGGTGACCCGGTTCGTTCTTCGGTATCGTCGGGTCGACAGTCGCAGTCGTACCGGTATGGCCAAATTTCGCATACGGACCTGAATGTTGCGGGCTGCGATCATTCGCATATACAGCGTGGCAAGCAGTGCAACCGGAGGACCGATAATCGCCCGGTTGTTCGTTTGTACCTAAGAACCACAGGTGCGGGTCGTTCAAACGCGTTTTTGTAATATTGATGGCCGGTACCGCGATGCGACTGCCCGTGCCGGGCCCGCGGTTGGATTGGTGAATATCTGGTCTACCCGGTTCATCTAAACGCTGTAACGCCCCGGTGCTATTGGGTAAACCGATTTCTGGAAATTGGCTGCTGATGACGCGTCCACCACGCTCGAAAACGCGAAAGATATCGCCCGGTTGGATGGTTTCCCA
>CAYPNW010000161.1:0-5820 GCA_964411965.1 uncultured Burkholderiaceae bacterium | reverse complement strand
GCGGCGCTGACCTTGCAACTGAACTCGATGCAAAGCGTGCGATTGATCAAGGTGCGCGTTTAGCGGCGACAATTTAAATTCATGCCATTTCTAAATCAATCGTGTCGTTGTTGCCTTCACCTTGCCGTGCTACAGCACTGTCTGCGGCTCGTCGCCTAGACACAATTGATTTGGAAATGGAATCACTAGACGAATCCGAAGTAAAACAGGTTTGCCACAGAGACGCAAAGGGTGCAGAGGGAAAACAAAAAGTTTGCCTTTTGTCGTTCTCTGCGTCCTTTGCGTCTCTGCGTTGAGTGGGTTTAATGCGTTGATTATTTAGAAGCGAGATGAAGATGAATCAAGCCGCTCCGGCCGTAAGGACTTCGCTACAACTTTGGCACGACATGATCGCCACGGGTGACCTGTCGCGTTTGCACGAAATTGTCGAGAACGATGCTGTGTTTCGCTCGCCGATGGCGTTTAAACCTTATACGGGCGGCATGGCTGTGATCATGATACTTACCACGGTAAGCAAAGTGTTTCAGGAGTTTCGTTACGAACGTACGTTTGTTTCTGAGGATGGTTTGAACCTGACCTTGGAATTTTCCGCGAAGGTTGAAGACAAAACGCTCAAAGGTGTCGATCTGATTCGCTTTAACGCGAATGGAAAAATTACTGAGTTTGAGGTCATGGTCAGACCAATGAGCGCTCTGCAAGCGCTGGGTGGTGAAATGGCAGCGCGCCTTGCCGCTTTCATGCCGCCATCGCCATCTACCTAAGCTTGATTCGACACTTAAGTTGAGCGGCGACTTGCATCGGTTTGATCCACAGCGACGCTGTTAATTGATGTGATACTCCAGATGGTAATTATCTGGAGTGCTTATAAATAAAGCGTAAAAGGTGCTATTTTCAAGCATACTGCCATTTTTTATAAAATTTCGGTGAACGTAAAAATTCGCGCTACCAAGCCATCGAACAAAATCCAATTCAAGACGTAGTAACAGCAGCGCCTACTCGCGTTGATTTCCCCCTACCAAACGCTGGCTTTGTGCGCAGCAAATTAGCCGATTCAGACCACCCGCGTGAACTTCTTTTGTGTTGAGTGTTGTTGGCATCCATCAAAACGTGACTAAAAAATTGCGACACAAAATGCGCACGCCAGGCTCTAGCTGTGGGATTGCACTCTCTTCATACCGCGTGTCGCAAGGCTATCGAATTTGTATACTCGCTTTTTTTGCACATTGATTTCCATCGATACATTTTTACCGATCTATCACAACTTATCGACTGAGTCATGTCATCAAACTTTCATATAAACGTAACATAAACGTAATAAAACTACTTTACGCTTGCTCAGTTTTCTTCCCGATAAACCGCAGATTAATATTGGAGTTTTTATGAGTTTTAAATTGAAAAGATTGGCCGCAGCAATGATTGCAGCGCCTATGTTTGTAGGAATGAGTGCACCTGCGATGGCAGATACGACCGAAGATTTGGTCAAAGCCCTTATCAAGAAAGGCGTATTAACAACGGCCGAAGGCGAGCTGCTGTTGAAGGACCGCAAAACTGAGAAAGCAGCACCCATCGCGCCGATTGCACCTTTGGTGAAAATTAAAGATGGCGCGATCTCCCTCGAATCAGCTGACGGTAAGAATTCGATACAAGTGACTGGTCGCTTGCATTTCGATTATCGCGGTAGCGATATTGATGGTTTTTCGAACGTTGCCGAGGGGCGCGGTACAGCCTTTAATAGAGACCGCGATACGTCAAGCGCGGCAAGCCAGTTTGAAGTTCGTCGCGCACGCATAGGCGTTAAGGGCAAGCTTCTGGGCGATTTTGATTACGAAGTAATCACAAACATTTTAGGATCATCCGCAAATTTATTGGACGTTGCCTACCTGACGGCAAACATTTCAAAACCTCTCCAGTTCCGGGTAGGTCAATATAAACAACCATTCAATCTGGAAGAGATAGGCACTAGTTCGAATAATATCGATTTTCAAGAAAGATCATTTGTTAACCAAATCACTCCTGGTAAACGCGTTGGTGCGATGATTTTTGGCACACCTACATCAGGTGTAACGTATGCTGCGTCTTACTACCAGCAGAACAATTTTGGTGAAACCGATAGTGCTGTAGACGGTAACGGCTACGTTGGTCGCGTCACTGTCAACTTTGCTGAACTGGCAGGTTGGAAAAATTCAATCCTGCACGCTGGCCTTGCTGGGTTCGATTCTACGTATGGTCTTTCCCCATCCTCTAGTGGTAATACGTCAGGACCTGCCGACACCGTGACACGCGCATCATTGTTTAGTTTCCGCAGCGCTGGTCGCGGCTTAAACAACATTTTCCGCGCGCAGATCGCAGGTGACGTATTGGCGAGTGCTTCTTACAGTGCGCTTTCTCCTACTGCTGCTGAGTTGAAGAATAAGGCGTATGGCTTAGAAGGTATCGCAGCTACGGGTCCGTTTAAAGTGCAAGCCGAATACGTAAATTCTGATTTCCAGGCGAATCACGCGAATACTGGTAACCGTGTTGATGCGACAGTTAAAACCTACTACGTTCAAGCGCTTTGGTTAATTACTGGCGAGTCTTACGCTGATTTTTTCAAGAATGGCGCATGGGGTAGCCTTAAGCCTAAGCAAAATTTCGGCGTGAATAAGGGCGAAGGTACTGGCGCGTGGGAACTGGGCGTACGCTACGAAAACTTTAAAGTGGACGATACCAACATTGTCGGCAGCACATCGTCGCGTTTCCAAGGTTCGACGACAAATCTTTCTGCTGGTAATTTAAATACCAATAACGCTGTTGGCGCCAATCGTACTCAAGGTGGTGCGGACGCTTGGACTGTGGGTTTGAAGTGGGTACTTAACCCTAGCGTTCGGGTGTTATTGAACTACACGAAGACCAATTTTGATACTCCGTTCAGACCAATTGACGTAAGCACTGTGGCAACTGCAGCAACAACTACGCCAGTGGCACCGGCAGTAGGTGCAAGCAACGCAAGTATTAAAACTTTTGATAGTGAAAGCTTAGTGACTGTGCGTGCACAGATCTCGTTTTAATTCATGTTGAGCTTCCCGAAGTAAATGTGGCGAGGCGAAGAAGTTTTCGCTTTTCCACCAAGGTCTGTTGACACAAAAAAGCCGCTTTGACCAAGCGGCTTTTTTTTGTGATCAAACAAAGAAAACTCTGATTAATTTACTGCGTGACCAATTTTTGGAGATCTCTGCATAACTTACTGCGCGGCCGAATTTTGCTTCTGCGACGCCGGCTACCGTGCTCGCTGACCAGTCGTACAGGTGCGCTTCTCGATCCAAACGTTGGCTGCTCGCTACACTTAATCAGAGCTTTATTAACTCAATAAAAACCACGCTAACAAGCCGCCGAACAGCATCCACTTCAACACGTAATACCAGAAACGACTTTTGGCTTTGATCTTTTTCCCCGCCAATCGTACGACTTGTACGTAACGAAATACCCGATTCAGTCCTCCCGTGCGATCGCCTTCTTTGTTCGGGGCGGCGGCCGCGCCAATTAAGTAGCGACTAATGAAATTGTTGACCCAGCGCGCTGGCGCAAACCACATGGGCCGTTGGATATCGCAAAACAAAATGATGCGATTGTGGTTCGTGGTGTTCTCGGCGAAATGCAAATAGGTTTCATCAAAAATCACCGCTTCACCATCGCGCCAACTGTAGTTTTCGCCGTCGACATTGAGATAGCACTGATCATCATTTGGCGTGAGCAAACCCAAGTGGTAGCGCACCGAGCCCGCAAAAGGATCGCGATGCCTAACTAAGCGGCTACCCGGCGGCAGAGCGGCAAACATCGCGGCTTTTACGCTGGGAAACTCTTTTAACAGTGCTGTGGTGTAGGGGCACAGTTGTGCCGCTGAGGGGTGTGCTTCGTCATACCATTTCAAATAAAAACGCTTCCAACCCGTTTTAAAAAATGAGTTGAACCCCAAATCATCGTAGCGGTCAGATGCTTTGATGTCGCCCGTATCAAACATGCGCTCGGCCTCGGCACGAATATTTTGCCAATTTGCAGTGAGGCGTTCTAACTCTGGAAAATCTTCAAGCGGTAGGTAAGGGCGAGCGGGCACTTTGGAAAAAAGATACATGAAGCAGTTGATCGGTGCCATAAAGGTCGAGTGATCACTCAATTGGCGCCAAAACCCTAACCTCACGCGGCCTCGGTAATGAATATAAATGGTCGATAGGATAAAAGCGACCACAACGGCAATTTTGATGGGTGACATGAAATTTCCTTAGCGCAACGGTATTTTGTAACACCAGTGTTACCAGTGTAAATAAGCGACTTGTGCAGAACTGCAAATAAAGTATCAGCATGATAGTCCTTTTAAGGCGTGCTGATAGACGCAAGTCGCAGGCTGATTGGCGCTACTCTTATAGCAAAGTGTTTAAAAATAGTGCTTATTTTTTAATTTTTTTTACTTCTGCAGTCGATGTGGCATTGCAACAGACAGCGGGCAGGTCGGTGAAAAGCACCCATCTTCCTGTTAAAATGCACAAAGTTAACCGAAATCCAATAGAAGGCACGCATGCTTTACCCAGAATTATTTAAGTCACTTGAGCAAGTTCGATGGAATATGGATACCGATATTCCATGGGATGAATACGACGCGAGTAAGCTCACGCCGGAACAAGCACAGACCATCAAAATGAATGCGATTACAGAGTGGTCGGCATTGCCTGCCACCGAAATGTTTTTGCGTGACAATCGCAACGACAGCGACTTCTCCGCGTTCATGTCGATTTGGTTTTTTGAAGAGCAAAAACATTCTTTGGTGTTGATGGAATATTTGCGCCGTTTTCACCCTGAGCTTGTGCCAACCGAGGCTGAATTAGATAAAGTGCGCTTCGAGTTTGACCCGGCGCCCCCGTTAGAAACATTGATGCTGCATTTTTGCGGCGAAATTCGCTTAAATCATTGGTATCGTTGCGCGTCAGACTGGCACACCGAACCCGTGATTAAGCAAATCTACAAAATCATCAGCCAAGATGAAGCACGCCACGGCGGCGCGTATTTGCGCTACATGAAAAAAGCCTTGACGGAAGTCGGCGATACGGCGCACGCAGCCTTCGCCAAGATTGGTGTGTTAATGGCATCGGCACGGCGTACAGAGAAGCCGTTGCACCCTACCAATTTGCATGTCAATCAATCGCTTTTCCCCAATGACACCGTGCAAAGCCGCTTGCCTGACCCAGAATGGTTAGAGCGTTGGTTAGACGCGCAAATTAAGTTTGACGGCGTATGGGAACAGAAAGTGGTTGAACGTATTTTGCATAATTTGTCGCTTTTATTCGAAAGACAATTTGAAACTGTGCAAGATTTGAATCGCTATCGCAAGGAAGTGTCGCAGCGCCTGATCGCCGCAGAACTTCCTACGCCCAACGCAGCATAGGTGAGAAAAGTGCAGTAAACCTGTTTTTTGTCGCATAGCGCGGCAGCGAATGCTTTAGAATTAAGCGAGGCTATTTTGCCTCGCTTTTTTTATTGAGTCTCGATCGCTGACGTGGTTCACAACGTGGTCAGGCTAAACCCAGAATTCCCATTGGGCGCGCTTACAGCGCTATTCGCGAGCTGGCGGTGCATTTTCGGTCATTTTTGCTGCTCTTCGTCGCCAATAGCTCACTATTGGCGTCTCGGTCGCAACAAAAATGCCGCGAAAAGTGCATCCACCATCGTCGCAAATCCTAATGGAAAATCTGGGTTAAAAGTTTTTGAAACGCGTTCTGCAGTTTGATGCACTTTGATGCAGAAGTCTTATGCAATTAAAACCATAACCAGTTATGAGCAACCAAGAAGAAG
>CAYPNW010000160.1:0-5822 GCA_964411965.1 uncultured Burkholderiaceae bacterium | reverse complement strand
AATTTATGCGACAACTATTCACTCCCCTCGCCTTCGCGTTTTGCACTGGCCTTGCCAACCTAAGTCACGCGAGTGACGTCAACGGTTTGCTCAGCAAAGCCTTAGAAGATCGCAGCATTCCCGCGATGGCCGTGTTGGTGATTAAAGACGGTAAAGTCGAACAACAAGCAGTGCAGGGCGTGCGGGCGATGAACTCTACCGTCAAAGCCAGCTTAGATGACGCGTGGCATATCGGCTCTGATACCAAAGCCATGACAGCAACCATGATTGCCAAATTGGTCGAGCGCGGTGTCTTGTCCTGGACAGCGCCCCTGTCCAGCATGTTGCCTAATGTTGCTATGCATGCGGATTACCGCGATGTGACTTTGGCCGATTTATTGTCGCATCGTGCTGGACTACCGCCCATTATCGACGAACAGAAAATTGAGTCCTACCGCAAGGACCCGCGTTCATTGCGTGCAGTGCGGGCTGAGTACATCAACATCGCATTGAGTGAAAAGCCCGTGGCAGCCGCGCGGCAAGCAGCTAATTACTCAAATAGTGGTTATTTAGTGGCCGCAGCCATCGCCGAGCGAGCAACGGATAAGTCTTTTGAAGCACTGATGCAAGACGAAATCTATGGCCCCCTAGGCATGGTCATCCACAATGCCGATTTGCAAGCACACGAGCTTTTGGGTCATAAGGCGGGCAAGCCTTTGAGCGGTGCTGAATCTGACATCCCTGCTTTTTTTGCTCCCGCTGGTTCGACCACGAGATTAACTTTGCAAGATTGGGCGAAATTTGCCATCGACCAAATGGCAGGCGAACACGGTAAGGGTAAGTTACTGCGCAAAGAGAGCTACCAATTTTTACACACGCCGCAGGGCGACACGCCTTCAGCGCTGGGCTGGGGAATCAAAAATGCTTGGCCAAAAACTGCCCCAATTCGCATGTTGACGCATGCGGGTTCGAACGAATATTGGTACGCCCTGATTGCCTTAGCGCCTGATTTTTCTGGCGGTGTTTTGGTGGCAGCCAATGTCGGAGAAGACACGGGCGTGGCTGTCGCCGAACGAAACTTGCTGCTGAGCGTGATGGCAGACCTTGCTGGGAAAAAATAAGTCATCGAGCTGCAGAAAAAAACAGGACGACGAACTTGCAAGTGCCGATCAGTCTACGGGTTTTTTGTACCTATAGCCTTGGCGCTTGTGAGGGTTTTTCTATGCGCTGCCACAAAGTTCGATACATCATCTAACACGGGCGCCAAACCACGCAAAGGCCATGCAATAGCACCCACCAAACTGGTATGGCTGGTGCTCTTGTAATAGGTCTCGGTGACCTTAACACCTGCTTCGCGCAAACGCTTGGCTAAGCCCCCTGTATTGCGTTGTGGGTTCACTAATTGATCTTCCAGTGGTGCGATTAACAAGCTTGGCGGCGCGTTGGCGCTGACGTGATTAATCGGCTGCGATTCGGCGGGTGTGTTGGGAAAGAAAAACACGGGACGCACTTCAGGGTTCACGATGGGGATGAAATCATAAGGACCCGCCAAGCCTATTAAGCCGCGTAAGCTCTTGGCCGACACGCCTTGCTTCGCCAACCAACGCTCATCTAAAGCGAGCATCGCAGCGTTATACGCACCGGCGCTGTGGCCCATCACAAAAATATTTTGTGGGTCGCCACCATAACGATTGATTTCCTTAATACTCCATGCCACCGCCATTGCCACATCATCTAAAAATGCGGGGTAACGCACCTGCGGATAGACGCGGTAATCAACCAAGACGGCAACCATGCCACGTGCAGCCAAGGCTTCGCCCACAAACGCGTAATCGGCGCGCTCGCCACGGTTCCAAGAGCCGCCATAAAAAAACACCACAACGGGTGCGGCTTGGTCTTGGGCGATGGGTCGGTAAATATCCAGTTTTTGGCGCACATCGGTGCCGTAACTCAAGCCCAAGGTCTTTTCTGAATGAGAACCCGGCGTGATGGCATTAATCAGATCAAGCGGGCGCTTCGCAAACCACACACCAAGACCAATAAGAAAAAGTGTGATGAAGCCAAGAACAAGGAAAGACGTGCGCATCGTGAAGTTCTTTCTGGGGCGTGAATGCAATACAAAACAAAAGGGCGGCGCTTAGGTGCTCATCAAACTAGGCGCAGCCACTGGTTTTCCGGCGACATGCGTGGTGAGCACGATCGCCGTTGAGGTAGAACCAAACGCATTCAGCGCATTAATAATCCGCTGCAAATGTTCTACGTCTGTGGCCAAGACGCGCATCACAGCGCCATCTTCACCCGTCACAGTGTAGCAATCGATAATTTCTGGGCAATTCGCCACAAATTCCGCGTAGGGACGCCCTTGCTGGGTGGCGATGCGTATCATCGCGGTAATTTGGTAGCCCAGCGCTTTGTGATTGATCTCGGCGCGATACGCGCGAATCACGCCGCTGGCTTCCAAGCGTTTAATGCGCTCGGAAACAGCCGGTTGGCTTAGGTGGACTTGCCGACCAATTTCGGCATGCGAGAGACGCGCATCTTGCTGTAACAACTGCAAGATTTTTTGGTCATACGCGTCGATTTTTTGATTCATAAGCGCAAACCTCTTATTTCCATGAAATGCTGCCAAATTGAAGCAAAATGCTTATTGGATCAGCTTTAAGAAACTATTTTAGCTTGTTACAGTTATACCTTGCCCAATTTTAAATGCCCCCACCATGCGCCACCCCGCTTTCGCCATCACCCCACACCAAATAGCCGCCATCGCACAGCGCTACGGTAGCCCATGCTGGGCCTACGACGCGAACGTGATTCGTCATCAAATCGCACAACTGCGCCAATTTGACGTGATTCGTTTTGCGCAAAAGGCGTCAAGCAACGTGCATTTGCTGCGTTTAATGCGGGAACAAGGGGTGTTGGTTGATGCGGTGTCGCTAGGCGAGATCGAACGTGCATTGGCGGCAGGTTATGCACCAGACGCAAAAGTCCTGCATGCGCCGATTATTTTTACCGCAGATTTACTGGATGAAGCAACCATACAGCGCGTGGTCGAACTTGGCATTCCCGTCAACTGCGGTTCACCGCAAATGTTGGAACAATTGGGTGCCGCAACCAGCGGCATCGAAGCGAAACGCGGGCACCCCGTTTGGTTGCGTATCAACCCCGGGTTTGGCCATGGCCACAGCCGCAAAACCAATACGGGCGGCGAAGGCAGCAAGCACGGTATTTGGTATGAGCACCTGCAAGAATCGCTCGCCATCATTCAACGCACTGGTTTGCATTTGGTCGGCTTGCATATGCATATTGGTTCCGGCGTGGACTACGCGCATCTGCAAAGTGTCTGCGACGCCATGATTGCGCAAGTCAAACTTTGCGGACAGGATTTAAGCGCGATCTCGATCGGCGGCGGCTTGAGTATTCCGTACCAAGATGGCGAAGACGTCGTCGACACAGCGCATTACTTTGCAATTTGGGCAAAAGCGCGGCAAGAGATTGAAGCCCATTTGGGTCACGCGATCAGTATGGAAATTGAACCGGGGCGTTTCTTAGTTGCACAAGCGGGCATTTTGATCGCCCAACTGCGTGCGCAAAAGCCTGTTGGCAACAATTATTTCGCCTTGGTCGATGCCGGTTTCAACGACCTCGCCCGCCCTGCGATGTATGGCAGCTACCATCAGATTTCGGCATTTTCCGCCGCAGGCGTACCGCGCACAGGCGCGCTGCAAGCTACCGTGGTAGCGGGACCTTTGTGCGAATCGGGCGATGTATTCACGCAAGAAGAAGGCGGCGTCGTGACAACACAAGATCTGCCTACTTGCGACATTGGCGATCTGTTTGTCTTTCACGATACGGGCGCTTATGGAGCCAGCATGTCGTCTAACTACAATACGCGGCCACTGATTCCTGAAGTGCTGGTCGATGGCGAACACATTCAACTTATCCGCCGCCGCCAAACAGTGCAAGAACTGATTGCGCTGGAAATGCTTTAATACAGCGAAAGAATCACCGCAAAGGCGCTTTAGTAAAACGAAAGATTCACCGCAAAGGCGCAGAGAACGCAGAGAAGATCAAAAGCGAGATCTTAGTAAAACAAATTCCTGCAATGCTTTCAATCGTCGCCCTTTGCGTCTCCGCACCCAAAAAATCGCTATCGTGTTTAGCGAGTAAAATCTGCTTGTAAACCCAAGCCGTCGCGATGGCCTTGGTCTCAACTACTAGGAAAAGCGTATGGAAACCATTGCCTACGATCTAAGACAAATGCAACGCACGCCCTTGCATGCTGAACATATTGAAGCCATGCGTGCCATTGGGCACATTAAGCATTTCAGTAAAGGCAGCATGGTGACCCGTGCTGGGCAAACAATTGATCGCTTTACCTTCATCGAAGAAGGCGAAATCGAAGTCATCGACGAGCGCACAGGTGAGAGGCACTTGCCCCATACCTTAGGCCCCTGCCAATTTTTAGGCGAAATCGCGTTTCTGAATGGCGGCGCTTACACACTCACCATGCGCGCTGCGCAAGATACGCGTGTGATTGAAGTTGAGCGTAAAGCTATGCTGGAGTTGATTTCTAGCGTGCCAGAAATGTCAGACATCATCATTGGCGTATTTGCCGCGCGGCGACGTCGCCAAATTGAAGCGGGTGACAGCAATTTGCAATTAATTGGTCTGGATAAAAGCAAAGAGATACGTCGCATTGCCGAGTTCGCCAGCCGCAATCGTATTCCGTTTCGCAGTATCGATCTGGGCTCGCCCGAAGCCCTCACCGTCGCCCATTTTTGCGGCGTCAGCGCTGACGAAGCCGTTGTTGTGTTTGGCAAAGACCAAGTGATTACCGACCCTACCCCAGAAAAGGTGGCTTCGGTGCTTGGTCTGAATCTCGACATCAATTTCGACGAGATGGTGGATGTGCTCATCGTCGGTGGTGGGCCCGCTGGTGTTGCTGCTGGCGTCTATGCAGGCGCTGAAGGTTTGCATGCTTTGGTGATTGAAGATATTGCCATTGGCGGACAAGCGGGCACCTCTAGCCGGATTGAAAATTATATGGGTTTTCCGACTGGCATTTCTGGCGCAGATCTAGTCTGGCGCGGCGAAATACAAGCCATGAAATTCGGCACGCGCTTTGCAATGCCGCATCGCGTAACCCACTTGAGCAAAGATGACGCTGGTCTGTTTTGCGCGACGCTCGATAATCAACAAACCATTTGTGCCAAAGCCGTCGTGGTCGCTACGGGCGTGCAATACCAACGCTTGCCGCTTGATCGGCTGACTGATTTTGAAGGTGCAGGCGTTTACTATGCCGCCACCGAAATGGAAGCACGGTTTTGTCGCAATACCGATGCCGTCGTGATCGGTGGTGGAAATTCTGCAGGGCAAGCGGCGATGTATCTTAGCCGATTTTCTAACCATGTTCACGTCTTAGTGCGCGGGGCCTCGCTAGCTTTATCCATGTCGGACTATTTGCTCAGTCGGCTGACCAACGACCCCAAAATTACCATTCACTACAATACCTACACCTGCGCGTTGCATGGCGACGATCACTTAGAGGCCGTGAGTATTTGCAACAGCCAAACCGCAGAAAACAAGCAAATCGCAACGCGCGGCCTGTTCGTCATGGTGGGCGCTTTACCGAACACGGCCTGGCTTTCTGGCTTGGTGCAATTGTGCGATAAGGGCTTCGTGAGAACCGGCACAGACGTCGGGGCAGATTCACCCTACGGCACATCGCAACCTGGAATTTTCGCCGTGGGCGATGTCCGTGGCGGCTCTGTCAAACGTGTCGCTTCTTCTGTGGGTGAGGGTTCTGTGGTGATTTCTAAGGTGTGGAATTATTTGCAGGAAGG
>CAYPNW010000159.1:3660-5825 GCA_964411965.1 uncultured Burkholderiaceae bacterium | reverse complement strand
GAAATCTGCGCTTCACTGGCCAAGGTAATTTCACCAACAATATCCGTTACGCGCTTCACGCTGGCAACGATCTCATCCATGGTTGTACCCGCTTGCGCCACCAGCTTGCTACCCGCGTCGACCTTCTCGAAGGAGTCTGTAATCAAGGCTTTGATTTCATGGGCGGCTGAGGCAGAGCGTTGCGCAAGACTGCGTACTTCACTAGCAACCACGGCGAATCCCCGCCCTTGTTCACCTGCCCGCGCAGCCTCAACTGCAGCATTTAAGGCGAGAATATTCGTCTGAAAGGCAATGCTGTCGATCACGCTGATGATGTCCACAATTTTGCGCGACGACTCATTGATGGAACCCATCGTGTCCACTACTTGCAATACGACTTCGCCGCCTTTCACCGCCACTTTGGAGGCAGATGCGGCTAACTGATTCGCCTGTTTTGCATTCGCGGCATTTTGCCTGACAGTGTTAGTCAATTCATGCATCGATGACGCAGTTTCTTCCAATGATCTGGCTTGCTGTTCGGTGCGCGCAGTGAAGTCATTGTTGCCTGACACGATTTCATCAGAAGCGCAGGCAATCGCCTGGGTTCCTTCGCGCACGCGTCCCACAATATTGTCTAGGCTGGCGTTCATGTCGCGTAAAGCACCCATTAACTGACCTGTCTCATCATTGGATTCAACGCGGATGTTGCTGGTTAAATCGCCCGAAGCAACGGTCTTGGCGATCTTCACGGCAACTTCTAGCGGACGTACGATATTCCGAATTAACAGCACGGCCAAAACGCCTGCAAGCAAAACGGCAATCACGCCACCACCAATCAAAATTGTATTGGTCAGTTTTTGCAGATTGGCCACATCCCATGAACGCTTCACTAATAAATCTTCTTCAGCAGCACGAAACTCGGCAATCATCACGCGCATTTCGTTCATAGCACGCTCGCCGCGGCCCGTTTGTTCAAACATAACTAAGGAGTCGAGTTGGATCGTGCCCGCCGTAACGCCTTTGCGCAGTTTTAATACAGGGTCGATAGCGACCTTCATCCACTTTTGCTGATCGGCCTCTAGCTTCACCAAGCGTTCTTGTTGTTTTGGGCTATCCGCCGTTAAGCCTTTAATTTTTGTAAGACGTTCAGCAAACGATTTTTTCCCCGCATTGAGTGGGTCGAGAAACGACTCTTGTCCAGTGAACGCAAAGCCACGTTCACCGGTTTGAATATTAATGAGACTTTCAAGCAAACCTTGGGTTTGCTCTAAGGCCTCGTACGACTGGATATTGCGCAAATTGGCTTCGGAAAAGCGCGAAAAATTAACATAGGCTACGGCAATTAACAGCACCAAAATCACAACGATGGCACCGAAGCCTATGTAAAGTTTTGTTCCAATTTTAATATCCGAAAATTTCATCATGATTTCTTATCTTTATTTGTTGCCGACTTTGTTGGCGGCAATCGAGCCCAAAAAGTGAATGACATCGCTGATTTGTTCGTCCGTGAGTTCTTCACCCCAAGGCGGCATAAACTGGGAACGCCCCAGGGCTTTACCACCTTGTCGAATAATCAGTTCTTTGTACTGGTCATTCTTATCGCTTAGCACGAGATTAGCAGGTCTCGGGTTATACAAACGTGCTGCGCGGCCTTTGCCATCTGCCTTGATGCCATGACATAAGACACAGTAATTATTGAACACGATATTGCCGCGATAGATTGATGCTTCGGGCGAGTTTTTATCGGGAAACTCACCATCAATCGGTGGTGCGACAACTTCCTGCGCAGTCAGGTTTGCTGCGAAAAAAAGTGTGCTCAAAAAAGTAAGGCACTTTGTTAGTGGCTTCATTTTTGCACCTCGACGACCAATTTCATTTCAGGGTGAATTGCGCACTCAATTTCAACCATACCTGGTTTATCAAATGTCACGCTTTTTGATTGTCCTTTCGGATAGGAACCAAGGTCAAAGGTTTTGATATCGGAGAGAGAGAAAATATTATGCGAGAAGGGATCTTCATTTTTGAAAACCACGACATCTCCAACTTTCACTTTTAGAGCTGTTTGGCTAAATTTCTTATCTTTTTGTAAGACCTCGAATTCTTTCGCATGTACGCTGGAAGCGGCCATAAGTGCTGCTGTAAGGGCGATATTGAGGATGAAATTACGCTTGCTAATGGTTGACATG
>CAYPNW010000159.1:1676-3560 GCA_964411965.1 uncultured Burkholderiaceae bacterium | reverse complement strand
GAAGCAAGCCCAATAGGGCGGCGCAGGCGGATTAAAAAGTTCCAGTCGGATTGGCGTTTGCCGTACGAGCACTGCGTAACACGGGCAATCTCTACGCAGACGAAACGTAAAGGTGCGATCAGGAGGGCAACTAGCAGTAAGAAGAGGCTCCAATAGCCGGGCACGCGGGTCACCACATCCAAGGGATTGACACCTAATTTTCCTTGTGCAGCAAACCACGCGAGACGGACGGCAGGTAGCGCCATGATTGCGCAGGCAATCAGCAAGAGGCTCCATGGTGAATTATTCGCGCTGCGTAAAATCTTTACGGACAACGCTTCTTCATCAGAGGTTCTTGTCAAGATCAAGTCCGGCATAAAGATGGGCAACCTCGTTGGCATAACCGTTGAATAGTAGGGTCTCGCGCTTGTGCATCTCTCCAATTCGGTTTTCACGTGATTGCGAACCGCGCCCAAAGCCTGAACGGGGATTAACATTGCCGTAAAAACCGTAATCACTCGATGTTTGTGGCCAGGTAGTCGCAGGTTGAGTTGCTACTAATTGGATACTCACGATCGATTTGATACTTTTAAAACCATACTTCCAAGGCACAACTAAACGCACTGGCGCGCCATTCTGATTTGGCATGGGTTTGCCGTAAATTCCCGTGGCAAGCAAGGTCAAAGGATGCATGGCTTCGGCGATGGTTAAGCCCTCAGTAAATGGCCAATTCATTATCTGCTGGCGCTGTCCATAGAATCTAACAGGGTCGAGCAAAGTGACAAATTTGACAAACTTCGCTTTCGAATTGGGCTGAACCAAATTCAAGAGTTCTGCCAACGGAAAACCATCCCATGGAATCACCATTGACCAACCTTCAACACAACGCAGACGATAAATCCTTTGCTGCGTTTTGAATTGCTTTAACAACTGATCAATATCAATCACACGCGGCTTTTCGACTTCTCCTTCGATGGAAATAGTCCACGGCCTTGGGTTTAAGTTCTTCGCTAATTCGGCAATCGCCGTTTTTTCCTGCGAGTATTCGTAAAAATTGTTGTACGTCGTAATTTCTTCCCAGGTGTTGGGCTTGTCGTTGCCAATATTGCGCAAATCTGCGGCGTGGCTTGCTGGTACCAGCAAGCCACTTGCACCAAAGCCCCCTGCGGCACCAATCGCAGTCATTTGGGCGATAAATTTTCGTCGCCCAAAGTAAGTTGATTCGGACGTTATTTCACTTGGTGCAATTGGCGAAGGGCGTCTTATCAACATTTTTTTCTAAATTGGTGGCGGTAGGTTTGGTAAGACCAAAGGCATGTGGTCAGTCGTTAATGCTTGCATAAAGGCGACCAAGGCTTTTTTCTCATCGGCACTGAGGTTCAATGGCTTAACAGTGGGTGATAAGTCGGTTTTAGTAACACCACCATTGTTGTAATGGTCTACCACATCCATCAAAGTTTTTGCGGAGCCGTCATGGAAGTACGGTGCAGTAAGCGTTACGTCGCGTAACGTAGGTGTTTTAAACGCTCCGCGCAACGATGCTACAGGTTTTTGGGTGAAACGACCTAAGTCGGGCGTGGGTCTATCGTGCGATGCCAGGCCTACGTTATGGAAGCCGTTATCGGTGAAGTTGGGCGCCTGATGGCAAGCCGCACAATTACCTTTGTTGGGGTCCGTAAACAAACGGAAACCAATAATTTGCTCCTTAGTCATGGCTTTCTTATTACCCCTTAGCCATTGATCAAACGGTGAATTATCGCTGACCACAGTGCGTTCAAAAGCTGCCAAGGCTTTCGCCACGGTGATTTTGTCGATAACTTCATTTGGATAAGCCTTAGCAAACCACGCTTTGTAGGTAGGTTCTTCGTTCAGCCATTTCACCAACAAAGTTAAATCAAGCGCCAT
>CAYPNW010000159.1:0-1576 GCA_964411965.1 uncultured Burkholderiaceae bacterium | reverse complement strand
TTGTCTGCTGGAGAGGGAACCACTTTTGGAAGCAGCCATTGCTGGTCTTCTTGTGTAGGCGTGAGCATGTAATCAGCGGCGACCGCCGATTGTATAGCGCAAGTAAAAATCAATGTGGAAAAGGGGACAACGTAGTGCGCAATTCTCATGACAGCCTCCTAAGGAATACGTCAAAACAAGATCGGCAAAAACTAGAAACACGTCGATAAAACTGAGGAATGTTTGATGCTGGACGATAGAAATAGATACGTTTAAATCTTTGAATCTATACTTCAATATACTACCAAGCGGCAACTTTCAGCAAGTCGTTTTCCACTCAATTTTCGTTTGAAACAGCCATATTTAGGACCATTTTGTTTTGTATTTGGTAAAGCATTGTTAAATGATGTGTGAAGCAAAAAATGAAATCGATTGCTTAGACTGTTCTGCCACCGAATTGCATCGTAGACACGTCAAATTACATACAAATTCTTGCGCAACTTGAGCTTGATCAAAATCAAAATCAGATCGTTGATTTACGTGTTCGCAATTACTTTGCATCTTGCGTGCGTTATTTCACATGCTGCTCATTCAATGGATTTGGCGGCGGCAAATTCGGTAAGGCAACTGGCGCATGGTCTGTTGTTAGAGCCCGCAAAAAAGCAACTATGGCTTGTTTTTCTTCAAGACTAAGGCCAAGTGGTTTGATGCTGCTGGAAATATCATGTTGGCTTTTGCCACCTTGATCAAAATGCTCAACCACGTCCATTAGCGTGCGTGCTGATCCGTCATGAAAATAGGGCGCGGTCAAAGAAATATCTCTGAGTGTTGGGGTTTTAAACGCGCCTCGTAAGACAGCGACGGGCATGTGGGTGAAACGTCCCATGTCCGATTTGGGGAGATCATAGGACGCCAAACCGACGTTATGAAAGCCATTGTCGGTAAAGTTCGGTGCGTGGTGGCAGGCGACGCAATTCGCTTTTTTTGCATCGGAGAACAGCCGAAAGCCCATAATTTGTTGGCGCGTCATGGCTTTTTGGTCGCCCTTTAGCCATTGGTCAAATGGCGAGTTATTGCTAATAATCGTGCGTTGGAAAGCGGCGAGCGCCTTGACAATGGCTTGGTCAAGCGGCTCGTTCGGGTAGGTACGCGCAAACCATGTTTGATAGAAGGGTTCGTTTTTTAACCAGATGACGAGTGCGGCCATGTCAGTCGCCATCATATTGCTGTTCAGCATAGGGCCAGAGGCTTGTTTTTCTAAGCTTGGCCTTCTGCCGTCCCAGTATTGGATCGAGTTGAAGCCCGTATTGACGATGGTGGGTGTCGCACGACCGAGATTTTTATTGTTAATACCCTTTGACGTCTGAAGACCATCGGACCAGCCAAATTGCGGAATATGACAACTAGCGCAAGAGACGTTACCTTCGATAGATACACGGGGATCAAAAAATAAGGCTTTGCCAAGCGCGATCCGATCAGGCGTAGTGAGGTTGTCGTCGGGCGCAGGTGTCTGATCTGGCAAGAGCCACATCAAATCATCTTTTGTTGGCTTGAGGTTGTATTCGTTCGCAAATGCAGTAAAGAGTGGTGCGATGGT
>CAYPNW010000158.1:1876-5825 GCA_964411965.1 uncultured Burkholderiaceae bacterium | reverse complement strand
CCAATCCCATGCGCCTGCTGATCGGCATGATAGCTAGAACGCACCATCGCACCCACTGCCGCATGGGCAAAGCCCATTTTGTAGGCTTCTTCTTCAAACATGTTGAATACATCGGGATGCACGTAGCGCCGCACGGGTAGGTGGTGTCCGCTTGGTGCCAGATATTGACCGATGGTGAGCATATCGACATTGTGGGCGCGCATGTCGCGCATGACTTGCAAAATTTCTTCATCCGTTTCACCCAAGCCAACCATGATGCCGGATTTGGTGGGGACGTTGGGATGAAGTTCTTTGAAGCGTTTTAGCAAGTTCAATGAGTAGTCGTAATCTGAACCAGGACGTGCTTCTTTGTAGAGACGCGGGGCGGTTTCCAGGTTATGGTTCATTACATCGGGCGGTGCCAGATTCAAGATTTCTAGGGCGCGGTCCATACGGCCACGGAAGTCGGGCGTTAAAATTTCGATGCGTGTTAAGGGTGAAAGCTCGCGTACTTTTTTGATGCACTCGGCAAAATGGGCAGCACCGCCGTCGCGCAAATCATCCCTATCGACTGAAGTAATTACAACGTAGCTCAAGCGTAATTGGGCGATTGTTTTGGCCAGATTTTCCGGCTCGTTGACATCTAAAGGATCGGGGCGACCGTGCCCAACGTCACAAAATGGACAGCGGCGCGTGCACTTGTCGCCCATGATCATAAACGTTGCCGTACCCTTGCCGAAGCATTCGCCGATGTTTGGGCAAGACGCTTCTTCACAGACAGTGACGAGTTTATTCGCCCTTAAAATATCTTTTATCTCATAAAAACGTGTGGTGGGCGAGCCCGCTTTGACGCGTATCCAATCGGGTTTTGGTAGCCGCTCCGCAGGAATAATTTTGATGGGAATGCGCGAGGTTTTATGAGCGCCTTTTTGTTTTTCCGTCGCGTCGTAGTTGTTTGCACTGGACGAGGCGAGCGCACTCGCTAGCTTCTCGTTCGCGTTATCGCCATTCGCATGAATCGATGGAGTTGGGGAATTTTTGATCTCGGTAACCATCAGTCGGTCTATTCTGTCGTGAGTGAAATTTGTAGTTGATGCGCTAGTGCGCTCTGTATTTCTGCAAGGGATGCTTGACAACCTAGGTTGTGCATGTCGATGGTTTCTAAGCCTGCATAACCACATGGGTTAATCCACGAAAATGCTTGCAAGTCCATTGCCACGTTGAGCGATACACCGTGATAAGTACAGCCATTTCCGCGCACTTTTAATCCTAATGCTGCGATTTTTGCCCCTCGGTGCGGCTCATTTGCCAAGTAGATGCCAGGCGCGCCCTCTTTGCGCTCGCCCACCAAATTATACGCCGCAAGCGTATTGATCACTGCTTGCTCGATCCGAAACACGAATTCACGCGCAAAGAGCTTGCCTTTGCGCTGTCCACTTGCGGCATGTCGAGCACCTTCTCGCTTTAAATCGATAAGCAGGTAAATCACGACTTGCCCCGGCCCGTGATAAGTGACCTCTCCGCCGCGGTCAGTCTGGATAACAGGCACGTCATGGTGCGCGAGGATGTGTTGCCTATCCGCGCCTAGGCCTAGCGTAAATACTGGTGGATGTTCAACGATCCACATTTCGTCAGCAGTGTTCGCATCGCGTGCGTCCGTAAAGGCGCGCATCGCATCGTAACTTTGTTGATAATCTTCGACGCCTCGGTGAAGAATGCGTATTGTTGACGCGCTCACGGATTTAAGGCTGTAGTATCGCGGCGCTTGAAGGATGAATGGCGGCAACGACTACGGTTTGTTGGCGGCCTTTGATCGCTTTTTCACCTAAGGAAGTGACCTTAACATCGGGTTTGTCATGCAGCGCATTCATGACTTCGTCATTGACCAAGATCGGGTGCTCGGGATACTCACGTGTCATGGCTTCGATGCGCGCTGCAATATTGACCGTGTCGCCTATTACTGTATAAATACAGCGATCTGCTGAACCCATTTGTCCGGCGATCGCCCGACCTGACGCAATGCCGATGCCATTATCGATAGGGAAGTCGCCCCGCTTTCTGCGTTGCCTGTTGAGCTCGGCAAGACTTTTGCGCATCGCGAATGCTGCTTGCACTGATCGCCATTCCAAGTCATTTTGCTCAGTGGGCGCACCAAATACAACGACGATGGCGTCACCAATAAAATTGTTCACGTAGCCGCCGTAAGGCTTGACGGCTTTTTCCATAGTGGACAGATATTCATTCAGCATGTGCACCACATCGCGTGCACCCAATTTTTCTGAAATACTAGTGAAGCCGCGTATATCACTAAACAGCACGGACACCCAGATTTGCTCGCCGCCAAGTTCAAGTTTTTCGTTGATTAACTTGTCGCGAACGTCGGGCGAAACCAATCGACCGAAAATTTCCCGTTCACGTTCGCGGTCTTTCAAAGCGATTGACATTTGATTAAAGGTGCGAGCAAGCAAACCCAATTCATCGCCTCTTTCTGCATAAATCGATTTGGTTTCGGCATCTTTAAAGTCGCCAGAGCCGATTGCTTTGGCGGTGTCGGTGAGTGCGTCGATGGGACGGGTGAGCCCCAGCGCGAATCGTGCGGCAAGCAATGTGAAAAAAACCGCAACGCCAAGCACGATTAGCGCGGCTTGCCAAAACAAATTGTGCATCGGTTGTAGAAAAACGTTTTCATTTTCTTCCACCGCAACCGTCCACTCTTGTGTTGTCGATGGCGAATTCACGGGGGCATAACCTACCACCATACGTTCAGATTGTTGCGCAGAATTTTGGCGAGCGTACTCGATTGAGCCAGGTTTTTTTACCTGATTGAGTGCCGTAGCTAGGCTAGGGTAGTTGAGGTTATCGATTGCGCGATTGCGGAAACTTTGGTCTAAGTCAATTTTCTTTTTGGTGGCATCTGACAAGGGCTTTAAGCTATGAAAGCGTTTTTCATCTGAAGGGTGGTCGATGATGATGCTATTACCGTCCACCAAGAACCCCGTGTGGCTCTCGACTTGCATTTGGTTGCTGATGATTTTGCTAATCACCGAACCTGAAAGTCGCATGACAAAAACGCCGATAATATTGCCCGTTTGGTCTTTGATTGGCTGTGAAAAGTACACGCCCGTCTTTCCTGCCGTGGCACCAATTCGTATGCTGCTAATGAACGGAATACCGTTTTTGGCTGAAGTGTAGTACTCGCGGTCTCCATAACAAATTTTTGCCGTTACCGTGGCGTTGGTGGACAGCAGTGGACACCCTTTTTCCGGGTCCATGATGATAACCAAATCGATGTCGCGATTGTTTTCCAATAGCTTATTCATGCGCGCGCGCGCTAAATCTGCAGTGGTGTCATTCGTATCTTCCAGAAATTTTCGTATTGCCGCGTCAGATGAGACGAATTCGCCGAGGTCATTGGTATCCGACAAAATTTGTTCGATGCGGCCAGCGATATTGCTCGCAGTTTGTTGTAAGCCACTTAGTTGTGCTGCCTTGAGGCGTTCGCCGCTTTGTTCTGTAATTGCATAGGTAGCAATTAACAGCGGTGCGAGGGACACTAACACTATGCCGCCTATCAATTTCCATGAGAGTGGCCAACTTGAAACATGAAGCAAACGTTTGCTTGTCATAATCTACTTTTTCTTTGAAATGGGGGGCAAATTGAGACAAAAACATTGCTAATGTGTAATTCTCACCACGTTCTAGGATACCGTATTCTGGTGAAATACGGTATTCTCACTGACTACTTCAATGCCGCGCGAAACATAAAAACGACAAAGAAGAAATGCTTGGGCGTAACACTTGGCGGCGCGAAAAAATGCATCTTTTTATCGCAAGACTGCTTACCAGAAACAGGTATTTTTTCTTACACGCCTTAGTATATTTTGATAACGCTTATAAATAATGCGCACAAGCAGTATAAAAAAATAAAAATAGGGGAGTATGTTGTTAGCGGCAAAATAGAATGATGCAG
>CAYPNW010000158.1:0-1776 GCA_964411965.1 uncultured Burkholderiaceae bacterium | reverse complement strand
ATAAAAAAATAAAAATAGGGGAGTATGTTGTTAGCGGCAAAATAGAATGATGCAGTTCGTAACGCTCGCCCACCGCCGATTTGCCAGCACATGCGTCACCTTATTAGGGCTTACGCAAAACAGACGTTGGCGTTGTTGCTTTGCCTTGCCGTACAGTTGTACTGTCTGCGGCTTCGCGCCTAGCCAACGCAATTTTGCGTAAGTCCTACTTATTATTTTGCTGTAGACAATTTTCAGGAAGATGACAATGCGCTTGGAACCATGCACCTTAGTTGGAAAAATTATCCGCATTGAACCTCTCAGCATGGCGCACGTGCCCGCGCTCGATGAGGCGTGCCGCGATACGCCTTGTGGCAAGCGCAGTATTTGGCGGTATTTACTGGACGCGCGCGTTTATCGTGAGCACGGCATGGCAGGTTTGGTGCAGAGTTTGCTTGAACGCCAAGCGGCGGGAAGTGACTTACCTTTTGCCATCATTGACCTAAAAACCGGTTTGGCCGTGGGTACCACACGCTACATGGAAATTGAATTGGACAACCGTGTGGTGGAAATTGGTACGTGGATAGGTCTGGGCTCGCAAAGAGAAGGCGTCAATCTTGAAAGCAAGTATTTGATGCTGAAACACGCGTTCAACGAGGTTGGGGTGATGCGCGTGCAGTTCAAAATTGATCATCGTAATTTCGCCTCGCTGGATGCGATTGAGCGCATCCGCGCCTACAAAGAGGGTGTATTGCGCAACCATATTATTCTTGCCGACGGCACGCCGCGCTCCTCCGTGTATTACAGCATGCTTGATAGCGAATGGCCGGCGATCGAAGTTCACTTAGAAAACCTGATGGCCAGAAAAGGCGCGAACGAATAATGATGAATACCTATTTTTTCTTAGAAAGCGCGCAATGACCTCGCTACTGCGTCGATTGTTTTTACTCGCTTGCGTGATTGCAGCATTCACCGTTGGCATGACGTTTTTATTGATTTCGTTCAAGGTGGAGCAATCACACCGCGATATTCGCCACGGACGTTTTGGTTTGGTCGCCAACGAAGTGGATCAAATCATTGAGCAAAGTTTCGCGCTAGGGATGAACTTCTCTAGCCTCAATACCATCACTGAAGCCTTGGTGCGAAGAGGGCAAGTTGATAGCGCGATTCGGTCTATCGATTTATTTGATACCGACGGAAAAATTTTGTATTCCAATTTGCCTGAGCGTGTCAATCAACAGGCTGCGCCAGCGTGGTTGGCGTCGATACGGCATCAACAGACAGTGGGAAGTAAGAACGCCAATGCATTCCACTGGAACTTCTACGGCCGCGATGAAGCGATTGCTGGCACAGCACTGAATAATAGTTTCGGCGTATTAAAAGGTTATGTGGCTGTGCGCTATGCCACCTCGGAAGCCGTGGTCATGCACCAGCGTTTCCGTACGGTGCTAGCACCTGTTGCATGGTGTGCGTTTGGGCTGACCTTGTTTGCTTTGTTCGGCATCATGGCATTAGTGGCCAAGCGTTTTCAACATGAAGCCGATGTCGCCGCCGCTGCCGTCGGTGGTGATGAATCTACTCCATTACGTGATGGCTGGAATGATCTTATTGTGCCTTTGGTGGAACGCTTTCAGTCAGCGCATACTTCCCTGACACTATGGCGTCGTGCCCACGCGGGACGTGCGAGCGACAACATGGTGCATACGGTGGAAGACAGCAATGAAGTGGCCGTTGGTGTGTTCCCCGCCAAGCGCTTGGCCATGTTGGGCATTGGCGGCATGGTGCTGTGTGTAGTGC
>CAYPNW010000157.1:4007-5826 GCA_964411965.1 uncultured Burkholderiaceae bacterium | reverse complement strand
CAAATTCGACGTCTAGTTGATGGTGTCACTAATGTTCCTGAACGACTTTTACGTGACGCTTTATTTTTCATTGCGCAAGTTGAAGACCCAAGTGAGTTCGTCGGGCAAATTCGTAAAGCGTATCAACTCGAGCATCAAGTGCCGGTTAATTACGCAACGAAAACTTACGGTCAAATTCCAGCGGCGAAATTGCTCGCCGCTAAAGAGCAGTTATCAAGCGCAAAAAATCTTTGGGGCCGAATTGCCAACGGTGACCTAAGTCTCGCGGAAAAATTCTCGCAGAAAATGAAAGATTTAGCGGAAACAGCGACTTCGTTGCAATCGCCCGAATTGCTCAAACTACTGCGTGAATTGAGCGGTATATCGCGTCATGCAGCGCAGCAAGCGGATGGCGGTCGTATGGGACTGGAGCTTGCAACGAGTTTGCTTTTCGTTGAGAGCGCGATTGATCAAATTACGCATTTACCGGCGCATTTTTCAGACCGTGCTGATGAGATAACAGCGCGCTTGTTGTCGATTGTGTCGGGCGATGAACCGCCTGCACAGGCCGCATGGATGGGCGAAATTGCAAGAGAAGCACAGCAGCGCCAAACCATGACCGCGCTTGTCGGTGAAATGCAGACAAGTTTGCGTCAGGTAGAGAAGTCACTTGACGAATATTTCCGTGAACCCAGCAAATTAGAATCTATTTCTGGCGTCAATGGGGTTTTGCACCAAATCGGCGGTGCACTCGCGATACTTGACCAAGATGACGCTCTGCTAGCAATTCAACATACGCAAGAAAAAATAAGTCAGTTCGCCGCTTTAAACGAAGAGCACGACGCTACATATCGCGATGCACTTTATCAAAATGTGGCGCAGAACATTGGCGCAATTTCCTTCTTCATTGAGACGCTGCAGAACCAACCAGAGTTGGCGAAGAGGAAGTTTAATTTCGACACCGAAGCAGGTTTATTCCGCACAAATTTACTTGAGCAGCAAGCCCAAAAGGAGTTGTTGCCTTCTGCAGAGCTAGCAATCACCACCATGGAAGCGCCTGCGGTGACCATGGAGCAGGAACTTGCAGAACGTCAAAAAGAGTCTGCTCGCCTTATTATGAATTTGGCTGACGAACCAGACAATATCGAAATTCAAACGCAGCTAAAAGATTCGCTGGCCTCAGAAGTGTCAGTCGCTGCCATCTTAGATGATGCAGATGCGAGCGCGCGCGCACAAGTCGCAATGAGTATTCTGGATCAAGCAGAAGAAAACGTTTCAGCCACAGAAATTAGTGAGATGGTGGCTCTCACAGCCCCTACGCAAAGCGCAGCGGACACTGCACACATTCCAGAATTGCCAGAAAGCGATGAGGCAATTGATGCTGAATTACTAGAAATATTCTTAACAGAAGCAGACGAAGTTTTGGCCTATGTTGGTGAAACGGTTCCCAGTTCACGTTTAGATCCAAGCAATCAAGAACACCTCACAAGTTTGCGCCGTTCTTTCCACACGTTAAAGGGCAGTGGCCGCATGGTTGGGTTGACCATGTTTGGTGAAGCGGCTTGGAGCGTTGAACAGGTCATGAATCTATGGCTTTCTGAAGCAAAGAGCGGTACGGAAGCGCTCTATGCTTTGCTTGAAAACACAGCAGCGCAACTCAATGATTGGGTCAACGATCTCAAAACAACCGGTATTTCCAAGCGTAGCCCACGTGCCATCATCGCGGCCGCAGAACGCGTAAAGGAAGGACAGGACTTTGTAGCAGAGGCCGTCGCCTTGCTTGCTGAACCAGAACTCAATCTCGTCACAGAGCTTGACGCAATGACGCCGAACGAAGACA
>CAYPNW010000157.1:2724-3907 GCA_964411965.1 uncultured Burkholderiaceae bacterium | reverse complement strand
TAGATGAGATTCCAGAGTTAGCGATGCATGATGCATTGCCAAGTTTGGACGAAGCGATTCTGCCAATACTGGAAGACGCGGTTGTTATAGAAGCCGCTCCGCAGGTTGACAATTTGCAGAGCGACACAGCGAGCGATCTTCAGGTCGAAGAAATGGTCATGCCGACCTTGGACATCGTGTCGCCGGAGCCGCTAATTCAAGTAGAAACGCGCAAAGTTGTTGTGCAAACTGGCGAAGTGGCCGAACCAGCCGAACCAGCCGACCATTTAGCCCAGGCAACTGACCTCACAGAACCTGCTCCCAACGAAGCTGCGGAGGCGATGCAAAATCAGAGTGATGAGTTCGCGGCTGCACCTCTCGATGACAATATTAAGCGTATCGGTGATATCGAAATCAGCTTGCCTTTACACACGATATACATGTCCGAGACGGACGAAATTGTGCGTATCTTAGCGCAAGATATTGCCGAGTGGCGGCATGAGCCGGCACGCCATGTTTCACGCCATGCAGTGCACGCAGCACATCGTCTGGCTGGCACGTCCGCGACAGTGGGCTTGGCGGCATTGCAAGAGCTTGCGCACAGTATGGAATTGGTCTTACAACGTCTAGAACGTCACCCTGTTGTACTGGAGCATAGCGAATTCGACACCATCGAACACGCCATTACCTGCGCCAAGTCGATGCTGGAGAAATTCGCCTTGGCGGAAATGGCAGATCACGCCCACGGCGAGGTGAAAGAGCTTGAGAAGCTATTACAAGCGATCGTGGTGCGTTCGAATGCCGGCGATGATGAAGAATTCATCACGTCAACGAATGAAAAGCTTGATCCTATCGTCTTGACAGATCAGCCAGATTTACAAGCGCAAACGAATCAAATCGACCAATTGGATGCAGATGCAGATGCTGGTGCCGCAGAGTCTGAAGATACAGTAACAGCAGAAACCGCAGATACCGCAGTAGCGGATCTTACATCGGCAACTCCAGTAGCAGAAGTGCAGCCAGATGAGCAAATTGATCCTGAAACTCTCTCAAACGCAAGTATTGAAGAGTTGCCTGCCGAGCAAAAAGCTCACGCCGATATAAATGGCGAGACCGAGCTTGAACAGCCAGCGGAAAACACACTTGCATCAGAGGCGGAAGCGGCGGCAGTCGACACTGCGGCTGTCGATACAGCGGCTGTCGA
>CAYPNW010000157.1:0-2624 GCA_964411965.1 uncultured Burkholderiaceae bacterium | reverse complement strand
ACAGCGGTAGAAACGAGCAGCATTGATACCTCAGTTGCAGAGCCAGAGGTGGTGTCTGTAGCGTCAGAAGAAAGCGATGATTTACCGCTTACGTCAAGTGAGTCTGAGCAAGCTTCAATGGAAAAAGAGTTGGTAAGCGAAGCGCCAGTTGTTGCCGTTTTACCGACAATTGCTACCTTTGACGCCGCAGCACCTAGCTCTGGCAATGAAATCAAGCTCAATGACGATTTGGATGCGGATCTCTTGCCCGTCTTCCTTGAAGAAGGTAATGATTTGCTGCCGATGGTCGGGCAGCTTTTACGTTCGTGGCAGTCAAAACCAGACGATATCGCGTTACCGCAATCTATTTTGCGACTCATGCATACCATCAAAGGCAGTGCTCGGATGGCCGGAGCGATGCAGTTGGGTCAACATACGCATGATATGGAGGCGCGTATTGAGAGCCTCATGCATACCGGTAGTGTGGTGCGTCAACCGTTGTTAGAAGATTTGTTAGCGCGGCATGATTATTCCATGCACTTGTTTGACCGCTTACAAAACCCGCATCTCGCCGTTGAAGCAGCACCAACGCAAGCATTAACCACTGCGCAAGAGCTCGACCAGTTCCAAGATGCAGCGCAAGCACATTTGATCGCACTAGAAAGTAAGAGTGCCGACGCACCAGCACCAACGCAAGCTGAGTTGGTCAACATAACACCTGTCATGCCAGCGCTCGCGCCGGCGGGCGCACGTCCTGTGGTGGCGCCTATCGCCACTGCTGCACCTGCTGCCGCTGCGCCGCTGGTACGGGTTCGTGCTGATATTCTTGATCGCCTCGTGAACCAAGCGGGTGAAGTTTCCATCTCGCGTTCGAAACTTGAAAACGAAGTGGATACCTTGCGTGCCTCGCTGTCGGAATTGACAGAAAACGTGAATCGTCTACGTGACCAGTTGCGTGAAGTCGAAATTCAAGCGGAAACACAAATCACTTCACGTATGGCACATTCCGCCGATCGTGAATTTGATCCTCTCGAGTTTGATCGATTCACCCGTTTGCAAGAACTGACACGGATGATGGCGGAAAGCGTCAGCGACGTCGCCAGCGTGCAACAGAACTTGAATCGCACCATCGATGGCGCATCTGGCGATTTGCATACTCAAGCGCGCCTCACTCGTGAATTACAGCAAGACTTAATGCGCGTCCGCATGATTCCTTTTGCGAGTATTTCAGAACGTTTGTACCGTGTAACACGTCAGACATCGAAAGAGATGGACAAGCGCGTGAACTTAGATATCCGCGGCACGGGCGTTGAGATGGATCGTAGCGTTTTGGAAAAAATGGTTGGCCCATTCGAACATTTGCTGCGTAACGCGATTGTCCATGGTATCGAAAGTAAGGAACAAAGGCGCGCCAGTGGTAAGGGCGAGGTCGGTGAATTGTTGATTGAAATTCGCCAAGAAGGTAACGAGGTTGTGATTCATTTCACTGATGATGGCCAAGGTTTGAATTTGGCGAGAATTCGTGAAAAAGCGAAATCAGTAGGATTGCTCGGACAAGACGAAAGCATGCCTGACAGCGAAATCACCAATATGATTTTTGAGTCGGGTTTCTCAACCGCCAGCGAAGTCACAGAACTCGCCGGTCGTGGTGTGGGCATGGACGTTGTGCGTTCAGAAGCGACTTCCTTGGGTGGTCGCGTCTCAGTCAACTCAGTCCCCGGTCAGGGCGCGCATTTCACGATTAATCTCCCGCTTACTTTGGCGGTGACACAGGTCGTCATTATCAGTGCGGGCGGCAAAACCTTCGCGGTGCCTTCAGTCTTAGTGGAGCAAGTTCAACAACTGAAAGTGGCGACTTTGACAGCCGCTTACAATGATGGCGCTGTCATGTGGCAAGGTAATCGCGTACCGATGTATTACCTCTCCACGATGCTGGGTGAACCGAATGTGACGCCGACTACGCAACAGTATTCGCCTGTGTTAATCATGAAGAGCGGTAGTGAGCGGGTTGCGATTCACGTTGACGATATTTTGGGCAACCGCGAGGTGGTTGTGAAAAATATTGGCCCGCAATTAGCCCGCATGATTGGTATTGCAGGTGCAACAGTGTTGGGTTCTGGCGATATTGTGTTGATTCTGAATCCGGTTCCGCTTGCGCAACGTATGGAACATGAACTGGCGCGCAATCCCCATCCTCTGGTGTCGGATGTTGCTGGTGAAATTGGTGCAGTGGCTGAAACGGCCGTTGGCGCGGCAGGCGGTGCGAACGTCGCGCCGGTTCAAGGTTTGCGTACACAGCACATCGTAATGGTGGTCGATGACTCTTTGACGGTTCGTCGTGTCACGCAACGTTTGTTGGTGCGCGAAGGTTACCAAGTGGTGTTGGCCAAAGACGGCATTGACGCCTTGGAACAGCTCCAGTCCGTATCACCAGACGTGATGTTGGTTGATATTGAAATGCCGCGCATGGATGGATTCGATTTGACACGCAACGTGCGCGGTGACGAACGTACTAGTCATATCCCCATCATCATGATTACCTCGCGTACCGCCGATAAACATCGTAATTACGCGGCGGAACTTGGCGTGAATGAGTATTTCGGTAAACCTTACCGAGAAGACGATTTGCTCGCCGCGATTGAAGG
>CAYPNW010000156.1:2936-5849 GCA_964411965.1 uncultured Burkholderiaceae bacterium | reverse complement strand
TAGCCGTCTTCTTGCGGCAATAAAGCCAAAGGACCTTCGTCCGTAAAACGCTCAAAAGCGCGTATGCCAGCACCTTGTTCGGTAACTACGTGGCAGATCAACGCGTTTTGTTGATAATCGCGTTTTTGCGGTGCTAGTTTGGTGTCAGCGTGCAATTTGAGTTGACCGCCTTCCGCTTGCACAAGCAAACTGGCAGTAAAGCTTTGTGTGTTTGCCGTGTTTAACTTGATGCCTAATGCATCGTTTTCCAAACTTTGAATTTCGAGCGGGCGTATTTGTTTGATCGCACTGGTTGCTAATTTTTCCTGAAGTGGTGTGATGATGTCGCCATAGCGCGCTACATAACCGAGTTCGGGTAGTTCGTAGTCTTGCGCTAGGAGTAAGCTACGGCCGAAATGGCCGCGCCTTGATACATGAATCTCTTTGATCGGCGTGCAGCGCAGCGGCCAAGCGCCGATGTTCTGTAACAGTTGCCGGCTGCCGTACGACAAGGCAATGGAACGCACATCTTGGCGGGCGTCTTGGTTGGATTTTCCATCAAATAGCACGATATCTTGAGCAGGCGTGCCACGCTGAATCAGCATTAATGCGAAAGCTGAGCCAACGGGGCCGGCGCCGCAAATCGCGATAGGAAAATGAGGCACTTCTGGGCTCATAGTGTTGAGGTGGGTAAGTAATGCACGAAGTAGGTCATGATGCTCGTGAAATTAGGCAACGGCGACGCTGATGCTCCTCGCCATTTCAGCTTCAACCTCACTGACTGTTTTCGGCGTATCGCGACTGAGATTCAAGTGGCCATCGGGTGTAATCAACACATCGTCTTCAATGCGTATGCCAATATCCCAAAACTCTTTGGGTACATTCTCAGCGGGACGCACATAAATGCCTGGTTCGATGGTGATGACCATGCCAGCTTCTAATGCGCGCCAAGGTCTTTCTGCACCTTGCTTATCGATCTCATCTTGCGTGCCATGTGTGCCATGTTTGCGATAGGCGCCAGCATCATGCACATCTAAGCCTAACCAATGACCGGTGCCGTGCATGTAGAACTGACGGAACGCGCCGCTAGCAATGGCATCATCGCAATTGCCCACGATTTGTTTGTCCAACAAGCCGACATCGAGCATGCCTTGCGTCAGCACTTTGACGGCTGCATCGTGGCCATCCATATAGCGCGAGCCGGGGTGGGCGCAAGCTAGTGCCGCTTGTTGTGCCGCTAATACTAGTTCATACAATAATTTTTGCGCCGCGCTAAATTTGCCGTTGGCGGGAAACGTACGCGTGATATCAGCCGCATAGCTGTCCCATTCGCAGCCCGCATCAATTAACACTAAATCGCCGTCTTTCACTTGCATGGCGTTGCTTTGATAATGCAGCACGCACGCGTTGGCGCCACTGGCAACGATTGCTCCGTAAGCGGGAGATTGCGCACCTTGGCGGCGGAATTCATGCATGAGCTCCGCTTCAATTTGATACTCAAAATGGCCAGGCCGGGTAAAGCGCATCGCGCGCGCATGCGCTTCGCCAGAAATACGGGCGGCCGTTTGCATGAGTTGAATTTCGCTCGCATCTTTGATGACGCGCATCTCATCTAACAGTCGTCGTACGTCGATGGTGGTGCTGGGCGGTAGCACTCCGCTGCGTGATTTTGCAGCGACGATTTTGAGCCAATTTTGAATCTGCGCGTCCCACTCTGTATCGACGCCGGCGCTGTAAAACAGCGATGCTGCATCGGTAAGTAAAGCGGGCATTTGTGCGTCGAGTTCAGTTATAGGGAAGGCCGCGTCGAAGCCGAATTGCGTTTGTGCCGCAAGCGGGCCAAAACGAAAACCATCCCAGATTTCGCGTTCCATATTTTTGTCTCGGCAAAACAATATGCTGCGCTGTTCTGAACCGTTTGCGATCAAGACCAGTAAAGCTTCAGGTTCAGTAAATGCGGTGAGGTAATAGAAGTAACTATCATGCCGAAACGGAAAATGATTATCGTTGTTGCGAACTTGTTCGCGCGCGGTGGGAATAATCGCAATGCCGCCTCCCTGGGCTTGCATCTGCGCCATGAGTCGATCACGACGGGCTTTAAAGCTAGCTAAGTTTTGCATTTTGTTGATGTCATTCATCGTAGTTACCTGGTCTATTTGCTTCATGTTTTTGATAATGGGGCATTTAGCGCGGCAAGTTGTTCAGGCATGCCGAGGTTATGCCATTCACCCCGATACAATTCGCCGCCCAGTTGCCCGCGATCGGCTAAGTCGTACAAGATGGGCGCTAATTTTGCGTGAGTACCAGGCTGAATTCCATGAAAAATTTCCGGCCGGTAGACGCCAATATTGGCGAAGGTGAGCATGTTTTCGCCGCTGCGCGTTAGGCCCATCAAACTCAGAGAGAAATCACCTTTGGGATGAAAAGCGGGATTCTTCGCCATGATGAGCCAGGCCATGTCACGCTTATCTAGCGGATGGGGATTGCCCCACATATCGTTGTCTTCTAGTGTGTTGATGCAATCAGCAAAATTAAAATGGGGCACGTAGATATCGGCTGAAACCACCAAAAAAGGTGCCTCGCCTAACAGTGGTAAAGCTTGTACGATTCCGCCTGCGGTTTCTAGCACGGGATCTTCCGCCGAGTATTGAATTTGCGCACCAAATTTACTACCGTCGCCCAAGGTATCAACAATCATCGCACCGAGATGCGCATGGTTAATAACGATTTCCGTGATGCCCGCTTTAACAAGATTCAGAATGTGCCAAACGATCAGAGGTCGCCCACGCACTTTGAGTAGAGGCTTCGGACAAGTGTCGGTCAGAGGTCGCATGCGTTCGCCTCGTCCGGCGGCTAAGATCATTGCTTTCATTTTTTGCTTTAATTTAGATGGTGAAAATTGTCGTCATCGGTCGAGGAAAGTCCAAAGCAAAA
>CAYPNW010000156.1:1404-2836 GCA_964411965.1 uncultured Burkholderiaceae bacterium | reverse complement strand
AGGAACGCGGGTTTGCCGTCGCGATGCGCCAAACGGGCAAAAATGCCTAGTACTTTTAGGTGACGCTGTAAGCCCATAAATTCGAAATCACGATAAAAACTATCGATATCTGGGTTCACGGGTAGGCCCGCGCGGCGCGCCGCTTCCCAATAACGAATTGCCCAATCGAGTACCATTTCCTCGTCCCACTGCACGTAAGCATCGCGCAACAGAGACACTACATCATAGGTCAGCGGCCCATACATCGCCCCTTGAAAATCGATAATGCCAGGGTTGCCCTTGTCTAGCACCATCAAATTACGCGAATGGAAATCGCGGTGCACGAACACTTGTGGTTGCGCCGTGACATTCGCCAAGATGGCCTCGAACACTTTTTGTAAGCTGGCATTTTGTTCGTCAGTGAGCGTGATTCCTAAGTGTTTGCCGATATACCATTCTGGAAAAATCATCAGCTCGCGCAATAAGAAATCGCGATCATATTCAGGCAAGACATCAGGTTCGCTTTGGGTTTGCAGTAACACAAGACTGTCGATAGCATCCATATACAGCTTGTGTGCCGTATCGTGATTGAGTGCGTGGAAGTACATGGTGTTGCCGAAATCCTGCAAAAGTAGCAAGCCCTGATCAACATCGCGGGCGAAAATGGTTGGCACGCTTAGATTAAGGCGCTCAAACAATTCGGCCACTTGAATGAAAGGACGCACGTCCTCCACCGGCGGCGGCGCATCCATCACGATAAAGCTGTGGCCTCCGACTGCATCAACGGTATCAGCAGCATCAATGCGAAAATAACGACGAAAACTCGCATCTGCCGATGCCGGGCGCAAACTCTCTATGCGTAAAGGGGGCGTTAAGCTTGCAAGCCACGTACGAATTGCCGCCATTCGTTTGTCGTCGTCAGGATTAGTGCTTGAGGAATTGTGTGCGGATGAATTTTGATTTTCTTGTGCGGATGCCATAGCGGTAAAAAATGTGAGGTGTTAAGTGATGTGGCTATTTTTGACTTGAAAGGTCGCGCTGGGCAAGCTTCGAATGCGAGCGCAAATTCCGTCTCATATCGGAACGCAACTCTAAAACTCTAGCTTGTCGTTCTCGTGTAACGCATTTACTTGCTTTGAGAGCGTGCAAAAGCATGCGAAAGTTTCATGGCTAAAAAGTCTATTTTTCTATGTTAATGCCTTTAAGACCCTATAATACTCGCTTGTTTTACACGGCTAAAGCCCTGAATGCGATGACTAGCTGAATTGCATAGGGTGATTTGATGCGAGCTTGTCTCGTTTATCGACGCTTCCGCTTTTTTTGCTTCACTCACTTTACCTATAGATGTTTATCCATGCGCCGGAAAACTCGCCATCAACAACCACCCCGTTCGTTTCCGCTGCGTCTTAACTTGATCGCGCAAATACTCATTCCCGTATTCGCCGCAGGATTT
>CAYPNW010000156.1:0-1304 GCA_964411965.1 uncultured Burkholderiaceae bacterium | reverse complement strand
CAGGAAATGAACGCGCCGACCATTATCGAGGCGGAAAAAATTACCGGACGACCAGAGCGTTTCGTGCATTTGGATGATGGAGTGGAGGTAAATAAAGGCGGTTTGAATTTAAAAGCGGACAAGGCGATCTATCGTAATTTGGAAGATGAAATCGACGCCACAGGAAACGTCAGCTTGCGCCGCAATGGCGATTGTTATAGCGGCGATAAAATTAGTTTTCAGCTCGATGCCAACTCTGGTTTCATTTTGAATCCTGTCTATCGCTTGTTACTCTCCAACGCCCAAGGTAGCGCGGAGCGGGTTGATTTTGAAAGCCAACAACGTTCGATCATCACAAAAGGCACGTATAGCACCTGCGAAGGATTGGACCCCGATTGGTATTTGCAGGTGGATACCCTAAAGCTCGATACGGGTTTAGATACGGGTGTCGCAGGCAAATCAACTTTGTTCTTTAAAGGTGTGCCGATACTTTCTGCGCCGTCCTTTCTTCCGTTGAGTTTTTCCTTGTCTGGTGCGCGACAATCGGGCTTTTTGCCCCCCGTGTTTGGCGCGTCGAGTAAAGGCGGTACGGAGATTACGACACCCTATTATTTGAACATTGCACCTAATCGCGATTTCACCGTGTATCCCAAGTACATACAAAGGCGCGGTTTGCAGTTGGGACTGGAAGGGCGCTATTTAGGCGAAACCTATGCCGGTGAAACCAGCGTAGAAGGTTTGCTCGATGACCAGCAAACAGGGCGCAACCGTTACGCAGTCACATCCGCTCACGAGCAAAAAGTTACCCCTGAATTTATCTTTTCGTGGAACGTTAATACGGCGTCAGACGATAATTATCCGACCGATTTTTCGCATTCCATCGCAAAAACTTCGCAGCGCTTGTTATTGCGCGAACTGAATGCAAGCTACTTTGGTTCGTTCTGGAACCTCGCCATTCGCAACACGAATTATCAAGTTTTGCAGGACGTTAGCTCACCAATTGCACGCCCATACGACCGCTTGCCGCAAATTTCTTTCCATGCCGAGCAGTTCGATGTGGCGGGGTTTGATTGGGCATTGGACACCAGCTTCACGCGCTTTTGGCACCCCAGCTTAGTGCGAGGTAATCGCACGATTGTGAATCCACAACTGTCCTATCCGATCGTGCAACCGGGCTTTTTTATTGTGCCCAAGGTGTCGCTGCATGCCACAGATTATCAGTTAGAAAACCAAACTCCTGGCAAGCGCACGAGTTTTCAACGAACTTTGCCCACATTTTCAGTTGATTCTGGCTTGATTTTTGAGCGCCAGTCCACTTTTTTCGG
>CAYPNW010000155.1:2400-5860 GCA_964411965.1 uncultured Burkholderiaceae bacterium | reverse complement strand
CTTTCTCTGCGTTCTCCGCGCCTTTGCGGTTCAAATCATTTTCCAAAAAATCGCGCAGAAATTTCCCACGCCAATTCAGGCATTCAGCAGCAAGATAGTCGCCGCCAGCGGGTTTGCTACAAACGCTGCCAAATCATCCCGTAGCCGTTGCGCCTCGCTCATGGCGATTTTCCAATTTTTTATGCGCGCAGCGTGATCTAAATCGTAATGGAAAAAGTCTTGCCGATCAGGAAGCTTGCCGCGTGGGATGCTCTGCAAAAACGTGGGTGAGGGGGACACCAAGATCACATTATCCACATCAAGGTTAGGCTTGCCGCGACCAACGTGGCGCCATTTCATAGCTTTGTCGAGCCAACCAGGCACGATGTGATCGGTGAAATGTGGGTACAGCACCAGTTCGCTTTTGCTATTCGTCGCGTTCGCTTCGCTGTTGTTTAAGCGTTGGTACGGGTAGGCTAAGTGGTAATCCACAATGCCTCCATCCCAATACATGCCGCCTCCTGCATGTGGGATACCGCTGACGGCATCCATCACCAAGGGCAAGGTGCCAGAAGCCAGCAAAGCCGCTTCGAGATTGTCGGCATGCAGCGCAGAAAATTCCGTATCGAAGTTATCAAAAGGTGTCACAAGCCACGGCAAGGCTTGGCGCGGGTCGCTAAAAATTACGCGTTCCATATAGTTGGATAAAGATTGGCGTCGCCAGCCATTCGCCAAAGCGGCTTTACCGAAACCTAACTTGTTTTGCATAGGACTGTGGGGTGCGGCAAGCGCACCACGTCCACGTGAAGTCACAATATGCAAATGGTGCCAAGGGTGGCTCAACACTTCGCCCGCTCGGCCTTGTATAAAGTTGCGCAAAATACCGGCGACTTCGTCAGTGACTTGTTTCGAACTCGGCTTGCGCGGATAACGCTGTTCGCAATATAAATCCCCCAGATACTGGAAGGCTGCATGCGGGTCAGCGTGGCAGGCAGCCGCCATGCGCCAAGAGCCTATCGACGCGCCGATAAAACTACGATGGCGCGGCGCGCTTGGCAGCCAAGTGCCAAACAACCACTGGTCTAGCGCTTGCAGAATCAAACCTTTTGGGCCACCGGCGGCAGCGGGCACCACGGCAATGTCTTGCGCGGAGAGACCGCGTTCCCGCAAGTGTTTTAATGCGCCTTGCCCAGCTTGGATGGTGATGGATGAAGTCATTTTAAAGTGTGAAGTTGTGTCATGGCTTCCGCGAATTCACCTCGTACCACGCGGGGGATAATATCGATGCCGCGTGCAATCGCTTCGTCAATTAGACCTTGCTCGTCTTTGCGCGGGCGGTGTAAAACAAAATCAGCCACGCCTTGTTGCAAGTTCAAGGTGCGTGGATGGCCAATGCCTATGCGCAGCCGCCAATAATCTTGGGTACCTAATGCGGCGGTGATATCTTTTAAACCGTTATGGCCGCCTGACGAGCCACCCAGCTTGAGTTTCGCCAAGCCAGGGGCAATATCTAATTCATCGTGCACCACCAAAATTTGTGCTGGATTGATTTTATAAAAACGCGCTAGCCCACCCACTGATATACCTGAACGATTCATAAACGTTTGTGGTTCGAGCAACCAAATATCTTCATCAGCGATTTTTGTTTTACCCACCAAGGCTTGAAAGTTTCTGTCGCGCTGCAAAGCTGAGCGGGCGATTTGGTCGACCAACCAAAAACCCGCGTTGTGGCGAGTTTGTTCGTATTCAGGGCCGGGGTTGCCGAGGCCGACGATGAGGCGAATAGACATAAGTACTTTAGTGAATCAAATTTTCAAAAGTGGTTGCGCTTAGTACATAAAGGTTTCCAAGCATTTTGACTTGGAAACCCTTATCAATATTGGCGAATCTATTTTTTCAACAATGCGCCAAGATATTGCCCTGTCACGCTTTGGGCATTTTTCGCCACGTCTTCCGGCGTGCCACTGGCGATGATTTGCCCGCCTCCGGCACCACCTTCGGGGCCTAAATCGACGATCCAGTCAGCCGTTTTAATCACATCTAAATTGTGCTCAATGATGACCACGGTGTTGCCTTGGTCGCGCAGGCGATGAATAACTTTGAGCAGCAAATCAATATCGTGGAAATGCAGCCCTGTGGTTGGCTCGTCCAAAATATACAGCGTGCGTCCAGTGTCGCGTTTGGATAATTCTAGCGACAATTTCACGCGTTGCGCTTCGCCACCAGATAAGGTGGTAGCGCTTTGACCAAGGCGAATATAACCTAAACCCACATCCAACAAGGTATGCAATTTGCGCGCAATCAGCGGTACGGGTTTGAAGAGCTCGTATGCATCTTCTACGGTCATGCCCAACACTTCATTGATGTTTTTTCCCTTGTATTGCACTTCCAAGGTTTCACGGTTGTAGCGCTTGCCGTGGCATACATCGCAAGGCACATACACGTCGGGTAAGAAATGCATTTCGACTTTGATTACACCATCGCCTTGGCAGGCTTCGCAACGACCCCCTTTGACATTAAATGAGAATCGCCCCGCGCTATAACCACGTTCTTTTGCAACCGGCACGGTAGAAAACAAATCGCGAATTGGTGTAAATAAGCCCGTGTAGGTCGCTGGGTTGGAGCGTGGTGTGCGGCCGATGGGGGCTTGGTCAACCGAAATCACTTTATCGAAATGCTCTAGGCCGCTGATGCTTTCAAACGGCGCGGGTTCCGTTTGCGAGCCATACAAATGGCGCGATGCGGCGGGGTAAAGCGTATCGTTAATCAGCGTTGACTTACCTGAGCCAGACACACCCGTAATACAGGTCAGCAAACCGACTGGCAAACGCAGGCTCACGTTTTTGAGATTGTTGCCGCTCGCGCCATTAATCACGAATTGTTTTTCAGGATTAAACACGCTGCGCTCTTTAGGCACCGCAATGCAGAGCGCGCCAGATAAGTATTGCGCGGTCAGCGAGCGTTCGCTCTTCATGATATCGGCCAAGCTGCCCTGCGCAATGATCTCGCCGCCATGCACGCCCGCGCCTATGCCCATATCGACCACAAAGTCGGCGCAGCGGATCGCGTCTTCATCATGCTCGACCACCAACACACTGTTGCCGATATCGCGTAGATGTTTCAGGGTGTCGATCAAGCGATCGTTATCGCGTTGGTGCAAGCCGATGGACGGTTCGTCCAACACGTACATCACACCCGTTAAGCCGGAGCCAATTTGCGAGGCCAAACGTATCCGTTGCGCTTCACCACCAGACAAGGTGTCAGCGCTGCGGTCTAAGGACAAATAATCTAATCCTACGTTATTCAAAAAACGCAAACGCGAACCGATTTCTTTGATGATGCGGTCGGCAATATCGCGTTTTGCACCTGTTAGTTCGAGTTCTTCAAAAAACGCTAAAGTTTGGCGCAAGGGCAGCGCGCTAATTTCATAAATCGCCCGTTCTTGCGATCCCACACCCACCTTCACAAACCGCGCTTCGAC
>CAYPNW010000155.1:0-2300 GCA_964411965.1 uncultured Burkholderiaceae bacterium | reverse complement strand
GAGAGATTAGGAAACGCGACGATGCGTTTCGGGTCAAAAAACTCGATATGCCCTAAGCCATCACATTCAGGGCAGGCGCCCATGGGGTTGTTAAACGAGAACAGGCGCGGCTCGAGTTCTTGCAAGCTATAGCCACAAATCGGGCAGGCAAATTTATTTGAAAATAACTGTTCGTGCCCGCTGTCCATATCGACTATCAGCGCGCGGCCATTGGCAATGCGCAGCGATGTTTCAAACGATTCGGCCAAGCGTTGCTTGATCTCTGGTTTGACCTTCACGCGGTCAATCACCACGTCGATCGTATGCTTCTCTGTCTTCTTAAGTTTCGGTAAATCATCGACTTCCACAATCTTGGCCGGATGCGTGCCGCTTTGCACCCGAAAACGCACAAAACCTTGCGCTTGCATGTGCTCGAACAAATCCACGTGTTCGCCTTTGCGATTGGCGACCACAGGCGCCAAAATCATCAGCTTGGTGTCTTCAGGTAAGGCCAACACCGTATCCACCATTTGTGATACCGACTGCGCCGCGAGTGGGTTTTCAGGGTGATCAGGGCAATAGGGCGTACCAACGCGGGCATACAGTAAGCGCAGATAGTCATGAATTTCCGTCACTGTACCAACCGTTGAGCGTGGGTTATGTGACGTGGCTTTCTGCTCAATCGAGATGGCGGGCGACAAGCCTTCAATCAAATCTACATCGGGCTTTTCCATTAACTGCAAAAACTGCCTCGCATACGCCGAAAGCGACTCCACATAGCGCCGCTGCCCTTCCGCGTACAAGGTATCAAACGCCAGTGACGATTTGCCAGAGCCTGATAAGCCGGTAATGACGACCAATTTATTACGCGGTAAATCGAGGTTGACATTTTTGAGATTGTGCGTTCGCGCGCCACGGATGCGAATGAGATCTTTTTTGGGTAGTGCATGATCGTGCTGATCAAAATCAATCTCGCTAGGCACGGCATTTTTCGCCAATTTAGTTGGCTTAGCAGCTTTCGCTAATTTTTCAGTCTTAGCGGGTTTGGCGGTTTTGTTGAGCATTTGGGTCATCAATTTGGGTGCAATGGTGAAGCGGTAGTCGAATAAGGTGCAATTACAAATGGTTGAATTGACAAGTACAACGCCAACAAGTTGACCATGAAATTGCTTGGAAACCAATAAATCGATAAAGCCAGGGAAAGCGGTTCAGCCTGCTACTATAACGGGTTTTCATGTCAAGACTATGGATGCTGCTTGTTAGTAGACGAATTGTCTGGGACTGATCAAAGGCAATGGTCTGGGAGGCGTTTGCTTTATAATTTAACGTTACGGCTTTGAAGTGCGTAGGATCATGTCGAGACTTGAAGTTAAAGCGAAATTAAGCGGCTTTGGTCCGCTAACTCGGTCGAAAAAATTCACTGACTGCAAAAAATTCAATTAAATTAGGAGAAACCCATGGCATCACTCAATAAAGTCCAGATCATCGGCAACCTCGGGCGTGATCCTGAAACGCGCTACATGCCAAGCGGCGACGCCATGACGAGCATCACCGTTGCAACGACCGAAAGCTGGAAAGACAAAGCAACTGGCGAGAAAAAAGAACAAACTGAATGGCACCGCATTACGTTCTTCGGCAAATTGGCAGAAATCGCCGGACAATATCTGAAAAAAGGCTCACAAGTCTACGTAGAAGGCAGCTTGCGCACTCGGAAATACACCGACAAAGACGGCGTTGAAAAATATGCCACGGATATCAAAGCCGATACCATGCAAATGCTAGGTAGTCGCCAAGGCATGGGCGGCGGCAGCGGCGCAGCTATGGACGACGAAGGCTACAACAACGCCCCACCAGCACGCCAAAACAACGCCCCGGCGCAGCAAAACCGCCCAACACCTGCAGCACGCCCAGCGCCGAATTTTTCTGACATGGATGACGATATTCCGTTTTAGAGTGTACCTTTGATACAAACTGTAAAGTTTTCATCTTAATGCCTTGATTTATCAAGGCATTTTTTATTTGTGGCGCGTTTTTGTTGATTGTCATTTGAGTTTGACTGAACTCCCCTTTGAAGGTCTACTCGCCTACACCCAAATTTGCTCTTCTTTTGGTCGAGAACTCTGCACAACTTACTGCGCGGCCGAATTTGTTCCTGCGACGCCGACTACCGTGTTCGCTGTACAGTCGACCAGGTGCGCTTCTCGAAGCAAACTTCGACCGCTCGCTACAGTTGTGTAGAGGCCTCTGGTCTATATTGAGGCGGCACGTGCGCCCGGTTCGAGATATAAAATGTTGGCGCCGTCGATGGCCACCAATTAATT
>CAYPNW010000154.1:4756-5911 GCA_964411965.1 uncultured Burkholderiaceae bacterium | reverse complement strand
CTCGCAAAAATGAAATCATTACGCGGTACCGCCTTTGATGTATTTGGCTACACGGAAGAGCGCAAGATGGAACGAGCCTTGCCTTTGGAATACGTGAGGACGATCAGCCGTTTATTGCCTTTGTTGAGCGAGGAAAATCTGGGTCAAGCGCTTGCTATTGCGAGCATTCCGGAAGACATACGCGGCTATGGACACGTCAAGGAACGGCATTTGCTTGCGGCCAAAACCAAGGAGGCGAGTTTGCTAGCAGCATTTAATGCACCTGCTGCGACCCTCAATGCTGCGCAGAAGGCGGCTTAGTTCTGAAAAAGCCTGTACGCTTGAAGCGCCTAGTGGCATTGCTTAATGCGATACCACTAGGCGTATTTTTTAAAAGCGCTTTATTTACAAGCGCAAAGGAATAGAAGAATGTATTTTTTCTGGGAGTATATGCATACGCGCCGCGCCTGATGCGAATTTCATCGACTGCTTCCACTACAACGTTGCACAACTTTGGTCAAAAAATATCATGCAAGCCCGCCATTTCATTGCCTGTGCAGCAGCAGTCCTCTTTCTCGGTGTCGCCTGCGGTGCCTTTGGTGCTCATGCACTTAAAGCACATTTGACCGCCGACCGACTCGCCATTTGGCAAACCGCCGTGCTTTACCAATTTGTTCATGGGCTCGGTTGTCTGGCAATTGGTGTCTTGCTTAAGCACAAAAGCTCGCGCTATTTGAAATTGTCTGGCTGGGCAATGTTGGTCGGTGTCGTTTTGTTTTCAGGCAGTCTGTATTTACTTGCGCTAACTGGCGTGCAGAAATTAGGCATCATTACGCCTATCGGTGGTTTGATGTTTTTGCTTGCGTGGTTACTACTAGGCTTAAGTGTCATGGATAAAAAACAATAAATTTCGTGAAAGAATGATTAAATTGTTTCGTTTTTGATGTCGAATAACAACGTAATTTAAAAAATGTCACAAAAAGTTACAAATTTACGGGTTTGATCGAGGGAAACATAATTTCACGTTTTACAATAGTTTTCCATTAACTATTTTGTAAAAAAAATGAAATCCTTACTTCTTTCCCTTGTTTGTAGCGGCGTTTTTTTGGGACTCACGGGTTGCGCAACCGTCACTGGCGATAGAAGTCAACAAATTCGCGTAGAAACTTTCGACAC
>CAYPNW010000154.1:1723-4656 GCA_964411965.1 uncultured Burkholderiaceae bacterium | reverse complement strand
GATATCAATTTACTAATTTTTTGTAAACTTGTATGATGACACTTTTCCCTAAATCTCACCCGCATCATGCAAACTATTAGCCTGAAATCCTTATTCGCCGCTGTCGTTTTGTTATTGGCCGGCCTCTATGCTGAGCAAACCACAGCGCAAACCTCGTTCCAGCTTTCTGATCCAATTCCAGTTGGGCCACAAGTAAAGATCGGCAAGCTGCCGAATGGCCTGACCTACTACATACATAAAAATGCGAAACCAGAGAAGCGCGTTGAAATGCGTTTGGTGGTGAAAGCCGGCTCTATCCTTGAAGATGACGATCAACAAGGGCTAGCGCACTTTACCGAGCACATGGCATTTAATGGGTCAAAACGCTTTAAAAAACACGAGTTGGTTTCCTACCTTCAATCTCTAGGCGTTAAGTTTGGAGCAGACCTCAATGCCTATACGGGTTTCGACGAAACCGTGTATATCCTCCCGATTCCGACAGAAAATCGCGCGAACTTGGATGTTGGTTTTCAAATTTTGTCCGATTGGGCGCAAGGACTCACGTTGGATAGCTTTGATATAGACAAAGAACGCGCGATTATTTTGGAAGAAGCACGCATTGGAAAAGGCTTGGGTGACCGCATTAATAAGGTGCTTTTGCCAGAAGTTTTTAACGGTTCGCGCTACGCGCAAAGATTACCGATTGGCCTCGAATCAGTTATCAAGAACGCGCCCGCTGCAGCAATTCGACGATTTTATGCGGATTGGTATCGTCCCAATCTGATGGCGGTTATTTTAGTTGGTGACATTGAGGTTGGAGAAGCTGAAAAGTTCATCAATCAGTATTTTAAAGACCTGAAAAACCCAAAAAACGAACGCCCACGCATCTACACAAAAGTCCCGCCAAGGGAAGGTTCCAACGCCTTAGTGATTACGGATAAGGAGGCCTCGAATAATGCCGTGCTCGTACGTTATCCGGTGCAAACAACAAAAACGCAAAAAGTCATTAATGATTATCGCTTCGCCATGATGAAACGGCTGGTGGTTGATATGCTCGCACAGCGCATTCAGGAATTGACGCAACAGGCAAATCCACCGTTTCGCGGTGCCAGTAGCGGTATCGTACCGGTCGCACCAGGATTTGAAGCGTTTAATGTTTTGGCCGTGTTAGGGCGCGATGGTGTGGCACCGGCGATTGCTGCGGTAATCAAAGAAAATGAACGAGCGCGACAATTTGGATTTACCGATGAGGAGTTTGAACGCACCAAGAAAAATTACTTACGTAGCATCGACAGCGCCTACCTCGAGCGAGACAAAATCAATTCAAGCACCTTCGCCGCAGAATATGCGCGAAACTTCCTCGTGCAAGAATCCTTACCCGGCCTCGCTAACGAATCGCTATACGCGAAGGAGCTCGTTCCAGCCATGACGCTCAAGGAAATTAATGAGGTCGCAAAGCAATTGATCCCCCATAGCAAAGATAAACTGGTCGCTTATGTCGGCAGCAATAAAGAAGATCAACCCGCCCCTAGCAAAGAAGAATTACTCGACGCGGTAGAGAAAGCGCAGCAAGCGATTGTCGAGCGCAAACAAGAAACAACATTGCGCAAAAATTTACTTCCCGAATTGCCAAAAGCAGGAAGCATCGTTTCAGAAAAGATCAATGCTGAACTTCAAACAACAACTTTGGAACTTTCTAACGGTCTTAAAGTTGTGCTGAAACCGAGCGATTTTCAAAATGATCAAATCGTTCTCAATGCGGCACGTTTTGGCGGTCAGTCACTTTACGGGCAAAGCGATTATATGAACGCCAACTATGCGGCGGCAGTGAAGTACGGCATGGGAATATACGACCTCAGTCCTAGCGAATTTCAAAAAATTACGGCAGGAAAATCATTTAATTTCAGTTTCACGATCGGCCCATATCTCGATAGCATCAGCGGTTCAAGTTCAGTCGCTGATCTTGAAGAAATGTTGCAAGGGGTTTATTTGGGTTTTCAAAAACCAAGAGTTGATCGAGACTTGTTCCAAGCCTTTCTGCGTAACTCGCAAGACAGTGCCCGCAATGCGCTAGCTTCACCGGAAGCCGTTTTCAATGATCAAGTTTACCGACAAATTTACAATAATCATCCGCGCCTGTGGTCGACTCGCACGCCGAAGGATTTTTCCCATCTAGAAATGGAGCGCGCCCTTGCAATTTACCAAGAACGTTTTGGCAGTGCGTACGGCCTGTATTTCACACTCGTGGGTAGTTTTGATGTGGAAAAAATTAAACCGCTCCTTGCCCGCTATCTCGCAAGTTTGCCAACACCGCAACTAGCAATTGAATACAAAGACCTGGGCATCAATCCGCTGTCTGGGCAATTGAAGCAAGATGTGTTCAGCGGGACTGCTGAGAAAAGCCAAGTCTCGTTGATTTTCTCGGGCCCTGCGACCTACACATTGGCGGAAAGTAATCGCTTAGCTGTGATGGTGGATATTTTAAATATCAAAGTCACTGATGTTTTGCGTGAAAAGCTTGGATTAATCTATGGCGGTGGCTTCAATGGCAATCTGACTCGTTTTCCAACACAAAGTTTTTTTATTGAAGCGCGAGTACCTTGCGCACCAGAAAACGTAGAAAAAGTGGTAAATGCACTCATTTCTGAAATCGACAAACTCCAAACTGATGGCCCTGAGCCTGCTGACCTCGCGAAAGTGCAGGAGAACTGGAAAAAGGATCACCAAATCCGCCTGCGAACCAATGACTATTGGGTCAGTCTCCTTCAAGACAGTGCATTGCTTGGCGATGATCCAAAACGTGCCTTTAACTTTGACGAGAGAGTTCGTGCAATCACCACGGAGGAAATTAAGGCTGTTGCAAAAAAATATCTTGATAGAAGAAACTATGCACGTTCTGTGCTTTACCCAGAAAAGAAGTAGGCAGGCAGGTCTAACTTTGAAGTTAGGGAAGC
>CAYPNW010000154.1:0-1623 GCA_964411965.1 uncultured Burkholderiaceae bacterium | reverse complement strand
ATAAAAAATGATGTTTCGCACTTAGTGAACAAATCCGCGCTTCCCTAGCTTGATTGATACGGTTGTGCCTCAAAACAGCGCCACCAAAAGAACCAACATATTATTAGATTTGGCTAACAGCTAATTGTCTTACGGCAATTGGCTGTTATAAATCGTATTACAATGAGCACATTCCTCAGAATCGTTTCTGGTCTTCCTCCACAACGACAATTCTGTCGACTCACTCCAGCGTGTTCAATATGCATCCCTTAATCATCAATCTAGCACCGACAGGGCTTATTCCTAGCCGCGCGCAGACGCCGCACGTTCCCCTGACTGTTGAAGAAATTGTTACTGATGTAGAGAAATGCGTCTTCGCTGGTGCGTCCATGGTGCATCTACACGCGCGCGATGCTAGTGGAGCTGCCACTGACGATGTGAATATCGTTGCGGCAATGATTGAAGGTATACGGGCGCGTTGCCCAGACCTTGTCATCACCACCACAACCAGCGGTCGTCGCTCTTCTGCGATCGAGAAACGTGCCACCAGTTTGTATCTTGAGGGGCATTGCAAGCCAGATATGGCGAGTTTAACGCTGGGTTCGATGAATTTTTCAAACGAAGCCAGTATCAACGCCCCGGCAACGATTATGCGCCTCGCAGAAATAATGCATGAACGCGGCATCAAACCTGAATTAGAAGTATTTGACCTAGGGATGATCAACGTCGCAAAGATTCTGGCTGATAAAGGCTTAATTGAACCCCCGTTTTATTTCAATCTGTTGCTTGGAAACCCATCAACAGCGCAAGCAACATTAATGCACCTTGCGACGCTGATTGCCGATTTACCCGCACAATCAATTTGGGCTACAGCGGGCATCGGACGTTTTCAAACTCAAGCAAACGCCTTGGGTGTCGTGATGGGTCATGGTGTTCGTGTAGGTCTGGAAGATAATCTCTGGTTCGATCCAGAACGCACCATATTGTCGACAAATGAAATGCTAATAAATCGCATAACAGCTCAAGCAAACGCACTTGGAAGAGCGGTTGCGTCCCCGCAAGAAGTGCGCGAATACCTCGGATTGAAAATCCAAAAATGAAGCCAGCACTCATTATTTTTGGCACAAGCAATATCATGTCTGATTTGTTTGACTGCGCGCTGGCAAATCAAATTCCTGTTGGTGCAGTTGTCTTAGATCTTCCAGAACAGACCGGTGAACGGGATTTAACGCTTGCCAGCCGCATTGCCGCCATGAATGCACATGGCCAAAAAATTAGCATTCTTACGATGGGCGATTTTAATCCGCAAGAAAATGAAATTTATCTGCTAGGCCCAACAACGCCATCGCGTGCTCGGCTCGCCGATGTATTAAAACAAAACTTCGCCATGCAATTTACTCGGTTGATCCATCCTACTGCCTATGTTTCCCCTTTGGCGGAAATCGGCGAAGGGGTATTTGTTGGAGCAAATAGCGTTATAGGCCCTGGAGCAAAGCTGGGCGAACATGTTTTTATTAATCGCGGCGTCACCATTGGACACGATACGCAAATCGGTGCCTTTACGCGGGTTCAACCTGGAAGTAATTTGGGCGGGTTGTCGCGCATAGGCTCAGGCGTTACTGTGGGGATAGGTGCGACGCTGAT
>CAYPNW010000153.1:1703-5927 GCA_964411965.1 uncultured Burkholderiaceae bacterium | reverse complement strand
TGATCAGGCACGTGATTTGCCACCAATGTGGGCAAACCTATCCCTAAATTAACGTAAAACCCATCCTGTAATTCTTGTGCTGCGCGGGCAGCCATTTCATCGCGATTCCATGCCATCTTGCTTCTCCTGTCTGTAGACGTGCAACTTATTTAAGTTGATTTAACTAGGGCTCACAGTGCGTTGTTCGATACGTTTTTCAGGCTGCGCGTTGACAACAATACGCTGCACAAAAATACCTGGTGTATGAATCTCATCTGGATCTAGTTCGCCAATTTCAACCAAAATTTCTACCTCGGCAACCGTAATTTTCCCAGCCGTCGCCACGTTCGGATTAAAGTTCCGAGCCGTTTTGCGGTAGACCAAATTCCCCGCTTTATCGGCCTTGTAGGCTTTGACCAAGGACACATCAGACACGAGCGAACGCTCCATCACATATTGGCTGCCGTCGAACTCACGAATTTCTTTGCCTTCTGCGACAATCGTCCCCACGCCGGTTTTGGTAAAAAATGCAGGAATACCTGCGCCACCTGCCCGCAATTTTTCTGCCAAGGTACCTTGGGGCGTAAATTCCAGCTCCAATTCGCCCGCTAAATATTGACGCTCAAATTCTTTGTTCTCTCCAACATACGACGAAATCATTTTTTTGATTTGCCTTGTATGTAAAAGCTGCCCCAAGCCAAAACCATCAACACCGGCATTGTTGGAAATAGCAGTCAGATTTTGTGCGCCAGTCTCACGTAATGCCGCAATCAGCGCTTCAGGAATACCGCATAAGCCAAAGCCGCCAACGGCAATCGTTTGGCCATCTTTTACAATGTCTTTCAACGCAGACATCGCATCAGGATAAATCTTGTTCATCGTCGTCCCTTCTAATTAAAAGTGCCACTTAAAATGAAAATCAAAACATCCATTGGTTACGGAATTTCTGAGTAATTGTAGCGAGCGGCTAAAGTTTGATTTAGTCGCGCAGTAACTTAATCGGAGTTTCCTTAAATGTGTCAATGCAAAGCCCACGATTACTCTGTCGCGGAACTCATGCTAAAAATTTCACTATTGCGTCGGGTAATTGCACAGATTTTTCGTTGATCGGATCGACCCACACGACTTTTGCCCCACCGTGGGCGTAAACCTTTAAGCCGTCCTGTACTGAACACATCTCGCAAATAGTTTCAACGCTACTGCGTCCCATTGCCCCGAGATACATACGCACTTCAACTGTATCGGGGTATTTCAAGGGCTTCAAAAAAGTACAATGCGCGTTAATAATGACTGGGCCGTGACCACGTTCATCTGGCAAGCAAGAAAGTTGCGAAAACCATTCAATGCGTGCCTGCTCCATAAAGCGAAAATAGACGGTATTGTTGACGTGTCCGATGGCATCCATGTCACCCCAACGTATCGGCAGCCTAACGGTGTAGACCAGCGATTTCGGTGCGTCAGCACTCATCATTGCACGCTTAGTCCGTCATCGGCAGTGACGATCGTGCCGTTTAAGAAACGCGATTCTTCTGCGGCCAACAACAATAAAATGCCGTCTAGGTCGTCTGGATTGCCGACGCGCTTGCGAGGTAGCGTATCAATTAACTGTTTGCCGAACTCGCTCTTGAAATGATCTTCGTTGATCTCGGTAGAAATATAACCGGGGCAAATTGCATTGACGTTAATGCCATATTTGCCCCATTCAAGCGCCATTGATTTCGTCATGTGTACAACAGCCGCTTTACTCATACAGTAAATGCCAATTTGGGGTAGCACTCGCAAACCAGCGACCGACGCGATATTAACGATTCTATGTTGCTTTTTTGGGTCACCTTTATGGCGCGCAATCATGCGCTTCGCTGCTTCCTGCGCCACGAAGAAAGCACCGCGTTGATTCGTGTCCATGACGTAGGCGTAATCTTCGGGCGTCACATCCACCAAACGCTGTGTCGTCGATACACCAGAATTATTGATAAGAATATCGATCGGGCCGGCTTCCGTTTCAGCATGCGCGATGGCCGATTTGATGCTCGCGTAATCAGTGACATCCAAGGTCACGACGTGTGCTGCGCCGCCTTCCGCTTCGATCTCGGCGCGCAGCTCTTTCAAGCGGTCAATGCGACGTGACGCCAACACAACTTGCGCCCCCGCTTGGGCCAAAATTTTTGCAAATCTTGCACCAAGTCCGCTCGATGCACCCGTAACAAGCGCGATCTTTCCTTCAAAATTAACTTCAATACCCATCAGTTTCTCCGCCTCAAAAAATCGTTTAACTTCACACTGCCCTAAATAGCCATTATGATGACATAGCTATCACTACTAAGTTCATTACTTAAATTTAATTTCCCGCAACAGTCTCGATAGGCGTGTTGTTTGATGCGGCAATACCAAGCATAATTTGGCGGCAATTGCTTCTTTTAGCTATGTCGGAATACATAAAATTAGACGACTCCTGCTATGAAGCTTCTTGCGAAATGGTGGGGCTCCACTTAACATACCAAGAATAAATAAGCACACTCGTTCGATAAATTTCTGAAAGCGACCATTCTCATGACATCATCCGCACAAACTCTGATTGAACAATTTGGCCCTCGCGACGCGATGGAATTTGACGTCGTTGTAGTAGGCGCTGGCCCAGCGGGCTTGTCTGCGGCCATCAAATTAAAACAATTAGCCGCGGCCAGTGGGCGCGAAGTGTCAGTTTGTGTGTTGGAAAAAGGTGGCGAACCTGGCGCACATATTTTGTCTGGCGCAGTGATGGACCCGAAAGCGCTTACCGAGCTTTTTCCCAATTGGAAAGAGCTAGGCGCGCCTTTGAACACCGAGGTAACAGAAGACCGCGTACTGGTTTTGACAGAGACTAAAGCATTCAAAACACCAGGTTGGTTGCTACCTGCCTGCTTTGAAAATCACGGCAATTACATCGTCTCGCTCGCCAATGTGACGCGTTGGCTGGGACAACAGGCAGAAGCCTTGGGTGTCGAAGTTTTCCCCGGATTTGCTGCCGCTGAAGTACTCTACAACGACGATGGTTCGGTGCGTGGTGTTGCCACAGGCAATATGGGCGTGGACCGCCATGGCGAAGCCTCTGCTGCGTTTCAACTTGGGATGGAGCTGCACGCCAAATACACTTTGTTTGCCGAAGGCGCGCGGGGTCATTTAGGTAAGCAAGTCATGGCCAAATTTGACCTTAACAAAGGCAAAGACCCACAGTCTTACGGCATTGGCATTAAAGAACTTTGGGAGATTGATCCCAAACAGCATAAGCAAGGTTTGGTCGTGCATACGACTGGCTGGCCAATGTTTGATCAATACAGCGGATCGTTTCTCTATCACCTAGAAAATAACCAAGTGGCCGTTGGCTATGTGGTTGGTCTCGCCTACGAAAATCCCTATATTTCACCGTATGAAGAATTCCAACGCTTCAAAACGCACCCAGCAATTCGCGGGTTTTTTGAAGGCGGTAAGCGCATTTCTTACGGCGCCAGAGCGATTACTGCGGGTGGCTTGCAATCTTTGCCAAAACTCGCTTTTCCAGGCGGCGCGCTCATTGGTTGCGACGCTGGTTTCCTCAACATGAGTCGCATTAAAGGCAGCCACGCTGCAATCAAAACCGGCATGCTCGCTGCTGAAGCCGCATTTGATGCACTCGGCGCAAACCGCCAACACGATGAACTCACGTCCTATGCCACCGCATTCGAAGCGTCGTGGTTGCATGAAGAGTTGCATACTGCTCGCAATGTGAAACCACTGTTAAAACGAGGCACCTACGGTTCACCATTGGTTTGGCTTGACCAAGTACTCTTGCGCGGCAAAGCGCCGTGGACTTTACATCACTCAAAAGCAGACCACGAGTGCCTTCGCCCTGCCGCAGATTTTGCGCCTATTACTTACCCAAAACCAGACGGCAAACTTACCTTTGACCGCCTTTCATCTGTGTTTATTTCCAATACCAATCACGCAGAAGACCAACCGATTCACTTAACGTTAAAGGACGCCTCCATTCCAGTGGGCGTTAATCTAAGCAAATATGCCGGGCCAGAATCACGCTACTGCCCTGCTGGCGTGTATGAGTTTGTGAAAACCGACGAGGGACAAGATCGGCTGCAAATTAATGCACAGAACTGCGTACACTGTAAAACCTGTGACATTAAAGACCCAACGCAAAACATCGTGTGGGTGACGCCAGAAGGCGGCGGCGGTCCGAATTACCCCAGCATGTAAAAATAAAAAAGCCATTCGATT
>CAYPNW010000153.1:0-1603 GCA_964411965.1 uncultured Burkholderiaceae bacterium | reverse complement strand
ATTGATCCAGTTCGTTTGAACGCCGCAGAGCAACGTGCTGCAACAACGGAAGCACAGCTATGGTCAGTGGCAAGGGACGCGGTGGCGGCGGATACCAAATCAATCCCAATAGGTTTGTTTGTCGAAGCGTTGAATGCAGTGATCGACGTTCATGAAAAGCGCCGTGTCGCATTTCATAATCATGTTCCAGAAGCCGCACTCTATTTACTGGTTGTTGTTTCAATGGCCGCTTTGGCTGTGACATCTTACGGTGGCGGTTTAATTCGTCGCCGACACTTTTGGTCTAACCTCACTCTCGCCATATTGATCGCCATCGTTTTGGCGGCGATACTCGATATCGACAGGCCACGACGCGGACTGATTCAAGTGAATCAGGACAGTCTTGTCAGGCTAAAAGCGAGCTTCAGTGACGAGAAAAAATAGGCTCTAAAGAAACGAGAACGAGTGATTCGCCTTACCTACAACCTCGATCCCAAAACAAATTTATTTCGACGCGATAAACGCAAGGGCAAACTTCTCTCACGAGTATCGAGAAAATTTCATCTCGCGTACTCGTGAAGAGCACAAAACCATTCGTTAGACTTTTCCCGCTAAATCTAAACCGCTCAAAAAGGCGTTTTCTATACGTCCTGCGCCTTCTAAACCCGCAGCAAACCAGTCGCCGCAGACGCCAATTTTCTGCTTCGCATCCCACAAGCTTGTTTCCGCTAATGGCGTAACTGCTTCTGCGTAAAACCAACGATGGGCGACCGCATGTATTGCTTGAATTGGTGAGCCTGTGGCTTCGTGAAAAGCTTTGACGAGTTTTTCTTTTGCCCGTTCTGGGTCATCTTCTAAATGTTCTTGGCTCCATGCTGCAGTGGCGTGGCAAACCCAACGTTCGCCCGCTCTGTGGTCTGGTTTAGAGGTATCACGCGCAATCCAACCTAGACGCGAATTACTGACCCATGCACCGTCATAAGCTAAATTGAGCGGCGTTTGAAAACCCAACATCAAGGTCCAGCAAGGGTGCATCTGTGCCTTGGCGATTTTTTTTGCGAAGCTGGTTTGCTCAGGAACTAGGGCCTGCGCTTGAATTGACGGTATAGCAAGAATGACCGCGTCAAATGGCCCAGCACTGGCGGGAATAGGCACGGTATCTGCCTGCACAGAAAGCAGCCATTGTTTGTCTAAGGCGGTGATGGCAACGACACGTTGTTCCGTGCGGACATCAAGTCCATGTGCTAACTGTTTGCCCAAAGCACTCATGCCGGGCACTGCAACAAAGCGTTTTTTGTCTTTTTGCGCTTTTCCGGCAGGCTTGGTTTGCCCGTGATCGAGGGTGACTAGTTGGCTTTCCCAAGGCACTACCCAGCCGAATTTACGCCAATCGGCAATTTCTTTCTTAAATCGATCAGTGGTGGCGGTAAAGTATTGCGCACCATGATCGAAGCCGCCTAATTCGGTTTGCCTAGTACTCATCCTACCGCTGACACCCGCGCTTTTTTCATACACAGTAACGTGGTGTCCCTGCGCTTGTAATTGACGCGCTGCGGTTAAGCCTGAGAGTCCTGCGCCTACGATGGCGATATGCATAGTGGCTTCCTTTATGAGTGGAGAAAAT
>CAYPNW010000152.1:3740-5952 GCA_964411965.1 uncultured Burkholderiaceae bacterium | reverse complement strand
TTAAGAAAACTCGTGTTTTAAAAATCTGAAACCTTCCCATGGCATTCAACCCGTCCAACCTCTCCTCGAATCCAGAAGCCACCGATAAGCCGGTGATTTGGACGGTATCCATTTCACGCTTGTTCGATTTATTTCGCGACATCATGGTTGAGTACGACGCCAGCGCCACTATCGAGCCAATTCATCTGGGCTTTGAAGAGGCAGCGCAAGTCTTGCGCGAACGCCTCAAAACCGAACGCTGCGACGCCGTGATTGCTGCGGGCTCGAACGGCGCGTACTTAAAAAATCGCTTACCTGTGCCCGTCATCATCGCCAAGGCCAGTGGTTTTGATGTGATGCAAGCCTTGGCACGGGCACGCAAAGTCAGCCCGGCCATCGGCATCATTACTTACCAAGAAACCATGCCCGAATTGGCTGAATTCAAGTCAACTTTTGATTTCCCCGTTGAGCAACGGACGTATGTAACAGAAGAAGACGCAAAGGCGCAAATTAACGAACTTAAAGCGGCGGGCATTCGTGCCATTGTGGGTACGGGCTTGGTGACAGACCTAGCCGAAGAATTAGGTTTGACGGGCATCTTTCTTTACTCGGCCACAACGATACGTAAAGCCTTCGATGACGCCTTGGAGATCGCGCGCCTCACCCGCTTAGAAGGCACTCGTGGTCGGCAACGTGCGCCCATCGAACAAGCGCAATCGCGGCACAATATTGGTGATTTGCGCGGCGACTCAATCGCCATGCAACATCTGCGTGAGTCGGTACAACTATTTGGCCGCACTAACGCCACCGTCATGCTGAGTGGCGAAACCGGTACAGGCAAAGAGTTGGTCGCCCAATCTATACACAAGCAAAGCGCACGTCATCGCCATGCGTTTGTCGCCATCAATTGCGGCGCGATTGCCGAATCTTTATTGGAGTCAGAATTATTCGGCTATGAAGAAGGCGCATTCACAGGTTCCCGGCGTGGTGGTCATGCGGGTTTGTTTGAAGCAGCGCACCGAGGCACTTTATTTTTAGATGAAATCGGCGAAATGCCGCTACCACTACAAAGCAAGTTACTACGCGTGTTAGAAGAGCGAGAGGTCGTGAGAGTCGGCGGCGTGCGTCCGATTCCCATTGATTTGCGTATCATTTGCGCCAGCCATTGCGATTTGTATCAAGCGAGCTTACAGGGAAAGTTCCGCCCAGATTTGTTTTACCGTTTAGCCGTTTTGCGATTGCATTGCCCTGCTCTACGCGAGCGGCAAGACGATATTTTGCCGCTGGCTGAATGGTTTCTCAAACAAGCGCTGGCGCAAGTAGGCGCGCGTTCGCACGCCAATCTCCATGCAGAGATGTTGGCATGTAGTGAGCTTTTGCTGGCTTACCAATGGCGCGGCAATATTCGAGAACTTCGCAATGTCATGGATAGAGTTGCCGTATTCATGTCTGCACAACCTCTACAAGCATTGAGCCCACAATTTATCGCCAAGTTTGCTCCCGAAATTGCGTTAGAAGGGAGTGCAAAGACCAGCACACAAGTAACGCAAGGCCGTAATGAAGAATCTCACTCGCTGGGAAAGGAAGAGCCCGTTCAAGATCAAAGTCCTGCATTGCCTTCATTGCATGCTTTGATGCAGCATTACGAATACAACCGAACGCAAGTTGCAGCGCATTTAGGGATTAGCCGCACCACTCTCTGGCGACGCTTACGAGAAGAGAAATTGATCCGTTAACGCGTATCAAAGGTGCAATTCGATAATGCAAACAATTGTTAACTGCATGGGCTCGCAACAACGTCGCCTGTTAGCTATTTTTGTCTGAGTTAGAATGTGCCAAATATCATGCAAGTCGCCCTCCTCCATAGCGCATTGCAGCTGGCTGACCAACCAAAATTTGGACTATCCATCACCTTAGGTACAACAATGAGCGACGCAACAAAAACTTTACTGATCGTTGACGATAGCAAAGTCTCTCGCATGGTGATTCGTGCGCATGTCTTGGCACACCATCCTGACTGGCAAATTACCGAAGCCGCCAACGGCGAAGATGCGATTAAGGCTGTCGATGAACGCGTGCCCGACTTCTGCACGATGGATATCAACATGCCAGGCATGTTGGGGACAGATGCAGCAGAGCTCATGCTGCAACGCCATCCAAGTATGAAGATCGTGGTGTTTTCCGCCAATATTCAAGAAAGTTTTCAGAATCGCTCCAACGCGATAGGCGCGAT
>CAYPNW010000152.1:0-3640 GCA_964411965.1 uncultured Burkholderiaceae bacterium | reverse complement strand
GACATCAGCGTGATGAGTCTTTCTAGCGAACGTTTTGGCGCGGTTAGCCAAAAATTTTCTGGTCCTTTTGATGCCAATGCAATGCTGTTGTTCACGGAAGAACACGCTTTAGAAATTGTGCGAGATATGATGGGCTCGCAGATCAGTATTGAAGAATTAGCCGAATTTGAGCAAGAGGCGATGTGCGAGTTGGGCAACATCATTCTGAATGCCTGCCTCTCCTCCATGGCTGATATGCTCAAAATATCCTTGGATAGTTCGCTACCGACCTACCGCATCGCCAGCAGTGCGGAAATTTTTGACGCGATCAGCAACGACGCCGACATGCCCTTCATTTTGGTCTTGCATATCGACCTCACGATAGAAAGCCGTCACTCGGAAGGTCAGCTCATTTTCTTATTGAGCTCGGCGTCTTTGAAGAATCTGATTGCCCACATTGAACGTTTTCTAGGAGACATTTGATGCCTGCGATAAGCTCGATGAGTCTGAATTTTGAAAGCATCATCAACGCCATTAATGTTGGTCTTATTTTGGTGGATCGTGATCAGAATGTGCTGTTATGGAACGAATGGGTTGCGCGCCATAGTGATATTCCTATGGAAAAAGCGCTAGGAAAGCCACTCAACGAAGTCTTTATCGAACCACCAAGCCCAGCATTGCTCGCTGCCGTGCGCAATACTTTGCAGTATGGCTTGCCAGTTGTCCTTTCAAATGCTTTGCATCGTTCACCCCTAGCCCTGTATCAGATTACCGACGCGCGTATGGAAGAAAACCGTATGCACCAATCGGTGACGATTACTTCATTAAGCGGCGACGATTTACAACGCTATTGCCTGATCCAAATTGCTGACTCCAGCAATTCGATCAAACGCGAAAAAATGCTACGTTCCCATTCAGAAATCTTGCGCAAGGAGGCCACAACCGACAGCCTGACCGGTTTATATAACCGACGCTTTTTCGACGAGCATTACAAAATGGCGATGGGACAAGCGGTGCGGCAAAAATTGCCGATTACCGTGTTCATGGTCGACATTGATTACTTCAAAGACTACAACGATTATTACGGCCACTTAGCAGGCGACAAAACCCTAAATACGGTTGCGAGCACGCTCAAGAACATCTTGACGCGCTCCTCCGACGTGGTGGCGCGTTACGGCGGCGAAGAATTTATTTTGATGCTACCCAATATGGCGAGTGACAATGCTTTGCAATTCGCCGAAAAGCTCCGACGTGCTATTTGGAATCTTGCTATCCCGCACATCAAGTCAAAAATTGGCTCTCAGCTCAGCATTAGCATAGGCGTCTCCACTTTTGATCAAAATAGCGGTGGTAACGAACGTTCATTAATACTCGCTGCCGATACAGCCTTGTATGACGCCAAACACAAAGGACGTAACCAAGTAAGTTGCTTGGCCTTGAGTAGTTTCGTCGTGCCAGAAAGTACTGTGGTCAGCGCAAACCCCATAATTTAGACAGGAAAGAAGTCATCATCCCTACGTGACTTAACTGAGTGCGCGTGTCAGTTTAAAAACATCTTTATTGGGGATACGCGGAATAATGATGTGAATGTAATGCGTTGCATTTTTTTGCAACCAGCACGCCGCAGAGGCATCGCGGAAATGTAAGGGCACATGCATTTCCGCACCCACTTTTTCACGCACGAAATAATTGATATTCGCCCCTGGCGACGCCGCCGAAATCGATAAATTGAGCACCGCTGGCGTATTTTTCGGTAAATCTTTGTAGTAGTTATTCATTAAATCCGTATAGTCAAAATACATATTTCGTAGGCTCGTATCGAGCGAATTCGTCTTTACCGTTTCCATCACGCTACCGTGCATGTACACATTCGATTCTGTATTGCGCTGATTCGTCTCGGCAAAAAATTCCAGAAAATAATCCTGCACCGCTTTGCCTTGGTCATCAATCACGGCGCTATTGATTTGGAAGTATTGATGGAACATGCTGCGTTCATCGCTTTGCGTTTGAGTCGCCTGCGCCCGCTGCGCCGTTTCCTCGGTAATTGCTTGCCAGGCTTGTCCAATGCGTTGATATTCGTCAAAGCTCGGGCAAGCGAGCGCTTGCAAAATGAGTTCACCGAGTTGCGCTTTTTCTGCGTCGGTCTCAGCGATATCTTCTTGATGTTGGGTTTCTGCACGATCGGGGTCAATAATTGAGCCGTGCGTACGTGTCGACAAAACCGCAAACGGAACCGCCGCTTGCAAACGACTAGGCCAAATTGCCATGGCTTTAGCTGGCTCAGTTTCACGAAAATCGATGGTCATGCCCTGGGCTTGCAAATTCGCAGCGCATGCCCTGACCGTGCCGTCTGCGCCATTTTCATTCACAATTTGACGCAAAAAATTGGTGTAACTATGCGTGCCCGTAATCACAAACGGCCACACGCCGGCTTCGTAGTAATACTGTGATGGTGCATTGCTGTCACTTGATTTAGGACCAACCAGCAAATCACGTTGCGCAAGCTCCCATTGGTAATCGGAAGCAAGTTCTAAATCATTGAGAATTGCCTGTCCCGTATGAAACCAGTTGTTATAGCCCTTTACAACACGACCTAAAAAGCTCTTCCCCATGGCGGCTAATTTCGAACCGTGATTCGCAGGCGCCAACATAATCAATCGTTTCATCGGGCAGGCATGCGCGCGCTGCGCATAAGTACTCGTCAACCATGCGCGCGCAACCAAGCCGCCGGTGCTGTGCACAATCACATCAAAATGCGCGTTTAACTCGCCTGTGAGTTGCAAATGATCGATCACCTCAGCCATGCGTTTTGCAACATCAGCGACCCGCACATCGTCATCTAAAGAGATGTAATCGCCCAACCACAGTTCACGTACCTCATAGCCCTGCGCGCCTAAGAAGTTTGCAAGGGCACGAAAAGATTTGGAGGTGTCGCTCCAGCCATGAATGATGAGGATTTGACGCGGCTCTGCGCCTTGGGATGGTGTGAATTTGTTTGGTGTTGCCATGGTTTTCTCTTTCAAAAATTGCTCGCGTAGTTACTTAAGTAGCGTTTCCTACCCGAACTGCAAGACCTGGAAAAGAAGCAGAAACCGCCTGCGCGTTAGAAATGGAGCTGCCGTAAACTGGAAGTACAATGTTTTCCTCGAACCCATATCGTCGTCTTCCATGCCTCAAGTACCTGACCTACATCATCCCGAGTATTACCTTCGCCCTATGGTCACAAGTGATGCTGAGGCTTGGTACGACTACTTAGCGCAAGCACACGTCATTGAACACACGAGTTGGGCATTAAAATCAAAAGACGACCTCGTCAAATTAATTCAACTTTACAACAGCGGCGACGTGGCTGCACCTATCCGCTTTGCATTTGCGCGACGGCTTGATGGGCGCTTAATGGGAACGGTTGGGTTTCATACCATTTCGCCCGCACATCGAACGGCAGAGCTGGCGTTTGATTTTCATCCAGATTGTTGGGGTAAAGGCTTGGCGCTACTTTGTGCGCAGGCAACGATCAAATGGGGTTTCGACACACAAGATTTTGTGCGAATCCAAGCAATCGTCTTGGATAGTAATCAACGTTCACGGCGGGTCATCGAAAAATGCGGCATGCACTTTGAAGGGCGATGCCGTAACTACCGCATGGTGCGGGGCGAACCTC
>CAYPNW010000151.1:4580-5990 GCA_964411965.1 uncultured Burkholderiaceae bacterium | reverse complement strand
CAACACGGTCATTTGTCGTTCGCGCAAAATTTTTAAGTATTCTGCCACTTGCTCGACAATTTTGGGCGCGAGGCCTTCAGTTGGTTCATCGATCATGATTAAGTCGGGGTCGCCCATCAGGGTTCGACATAATGTGAGCATCTGTTGTTCGCCGCCAGACAAGAAGCCTGCTTGGGTCGCGCGGCGTTCTTTTAAACGGGGAAACATGTTGTACATGTCGGCTAAACACCAACGCGAGGGCCGTGTATTTTTCTCGCCTAATAGTAAATTTTGCTCGACCGTCAAGGTGGGAAACACATCGCGATTTTCTGGCACATAGCCGACACCAAGTTGAGCAATCTCAAAGGTTTTCTGACCAATCAATTCTTGGTCCTTAAAGCGTATGGAGCCTTCCGTATGCACCTGTCCCATGATGGCTTTTAAGGTGGTCGAGCGCCCTACGCCATTGCGTCCCAGCAAACTGACAATTTCACCTTGTTGTAACTGCAGGGTCAAACCGTGCAAGACGTGGCTTTTGCCATAAAAAGCATCCACATTTTTTAGTTCAAGGATGGGTTTCATTTTGCACCCTCCTGACTTTCCATCGCATCAGCGCCTAAATAAGCTTCTTGCACTTTTTGGTTTTTGCGTATGGCGGCGGGCGTGTCGCAAGCAATGATTTCGCCGTAGACCAAAACGGCAATCCGGTCGGCTAGGCCGAACACCACGCTCATGTCGTGCTCCACCATGATTAAGGATTTTTTTGCGCTCACTTTACGAATTAACTCTATCGCCGCGTCGGATTCGGCACGGCTCATGCCCGCCGTTGGTTCATCAAGCAAAATCACCTCCGCGCCACCGGCGATGGTGAGGCCAATTTCCAACGCGCGTTGTTCCGCGTAGGTGAGTAGTCCAGCAGAAATGTGCCGCCGCCTCGTTAAACCAATCTCATCCATCACCATTTCGGCACGCTCTTTCACGTCTTTTAATCCGTTTAAGCGGTGCCAAAATGAATACTTGTAACCCAGTGACCAGAGCACGGCGCAGCGCAGGTTTTCATACACAGAAAGGCGATGAAAAATATTCGTAATTTGAAAGCTGCGCGACAATCCACGGCGATTAATTTCATACGGACGCAAGCCAGAAATGACTTCCCCATTTAAGACAATATCGCCCGAGCTCAGCGGAAAACGCCCGGAAATCAGATTGAATAAAGTGGATTTTCCCGCACCATTTGGGCCGATTAGGGCAATTCTTTCGCCTTGTTGCACCTCAAGTGAGGCACCGCGAATAATCTCTGTACTACCGAAATTCTTCCGCACATCATGCAACGCTAATGCAATTGGTTTCATTGTTCCACCCTTTGCATTTCTGCTTCAATTTTTGCATTGATATCGCCCCAGGTAGCCACGAATGGCGCTTTGCATCGCA
>CAYPNW010000151.1:0-4480 GCA_964411965.1 uncultured Burkholderiaceae bacterium | reverse complement strand
CCCACCAACGGCACCAAAGATACAGGCAACCAAAGGCTGCCGCCTGCCATCAAATTCAAAGTGTGAATCGCGAAAAAAGCGCCCAAACCTGAATACACGGCGTGGCCGAAAGAAAGCATGCCACCTTGCCCTAGCAACATATTGAACGAGAGACCAAAGATCATCATCGTGCCCATTTGCGACAGCAATGACAACGACGCTCCGCTGCTAAAAACCAAGGGCGCAAAAACCAGCAACAGCGCGAAACCGCCCCAAACCACACGGCGGCCCAAATTAATGGGCTTGTAAGTAAGTTGTGCCATGGTCTTAACCTTCCCTCGATCCAAGCAAACCCTTGGGTCTGAAGATTAAAATTAATACCAGAAATAAGTACGGCAAGACAGGCGCGACTTGCGCGATCGTAAGACTGAGCAGCGAATAGCCTGGGCTCGTGCTTGTGATACCAGAGCTGTTGCCAAGCAGGCTCAAAATCGAATAATCCAATGCCACCGCAGTGGTTTGAATCACGCCGATTAAGATGGAAGCTAAAAACGCACCAAGCAGCGAGCCCATACCACCGACCACGACCACAACAAAGATAACGCTGCCTAAAGTAGCCGCCATGCTTGGTTCGGTAATAAACGCGTTGCCACCGACCACGCCAGCCAAACCAGCTAGCGCGCATCCGCCACCAAAGACCAACATGAAAACCCTCGGCACATTGTGGCCAAGTGCTTCAACCATGTGCGGGTGCGTGAGCGCCGCCTGAATAACCAAGCCCACGCGGGTTTTTTTTAAGAGCAAGTACAAGGACAAGAGCATGACCAAAGCGACTAACATCATGAAGCCACGGTAAATAGGAAATGTGGTGGTGTACAGAGTAAATAGCGAGCCTTCAAGCGCTGCGGGAATTTTGTAGGGCACGGGCGCTTTGCCAAAAAAAAGCTGTACCAATTCCACAATCACATACGACAAGCCGAAGGTAAAAAGTAACTCAGGAATATGCCCGTGTTTATGCACGGAGCGCAAACCAAAGCGTTCAATTGCCATGCCCAACGCCCCCACCAGCATCGGGGCAATGACCAAGGCAGGCCAAAATCCCAGATAATTGCTAATGGCGTAGGCGAAATACGCACCCAACATATAAAAACTGGCGTGGGCAAAATTCAGCACGCCCATCATGCTAAAAATTAAGGTCAAGCCAGAAGACAACATAAACAGAAGCAGCCCGTAGCTGATCCCGTTTAGCATCGTGATGAGAAAAAACTCCAATTGTTCACCTCAAGTTTCATTTTGCTTCGACGTGTGCTTTTCCGCCATGGGGAGTGCAATTTTTACGCAAAGAAAAACGCGTTCCAAATGGACCGCGTTTTTTCATTGTTTGCTCTACGTCGATTAGCTCGATGCGGGTCGTTTCATCTCGCAGGATGACGGTTGAGACGCGACAAAAGAATCCACTTTTTGATTGGTTTTCCAACCAAAACCGGTATTTTCTTGATCGTATTTCACGTCTTTGCCGTTTGTTTTGACCCAAGTCGCGATGTAAAGCGGTTGCTGCAATTGATGGTCATTCTTGCGCATCACTGTCTCACCAACGGGGTTGTTGACTTTTAGTCCCTCCATCGCGAAAGCAACTTTCACAGGGTCGATTGATTGTGCCGCTTTCGCAGCCTTCCCTACGGTTGCGAGCACGCTGTAAGTTGCCAAGGCGTAGTAATCGTCTTTGTATTTCGCTTTGAAGCCATCAACGATTTCCTTGCCACCAAAATTTTCATTGTTCGGTGTCCAATACGCGACATAGCGCACCCGATTCGCGCCCGCTTCACCCATGGCAGTGGGCACGCCGGTGGTGCCTGCGTAATAGGTGTAAAAATTAGCTTTGAGATCGGCATCTTTAGCGGCCTTGATCAATAAAGCCAAATCGGCACCCCAGTTGCCCGTGATGACGGTGTCAGCGCCCGCCGCTTTCATTTTGGCGATATAGGGTGAAAAATCCTTTACTTGACCAATCGGGTGCAAGTCATCGCCTACAATTTGAATGTCTGGCCGTTTGCGTTGTAAATATTCTTTCGCAGCACGCGATACCTGCTGACCAAAGGAATAGTTTTGCCCAATGATGTAGACCTTTTGTATGCTTTTATCGGGCGCCATGTAGGTGGTGAGCGCTTCCATTTTCATGTCGGAATTCGCATCGAAGCGGAAGTGCCAAAAACTGCACTTGCTATTCGTCATATCCGGGTCAACCGCTGCATAGTTTAGGTACACGACCTCTTTTCCAGGGTTGCGCTCGTTATGCTTATTAATCGCGTCAATCAGCGCCAAACCAGCGCCTGACCCATTGCCTTGTGTGACGTAGCGAAAACCCTTGTCAATCACCGTTTTCAAGACGTTTAAGGTCTCTTGTGGGCTTCCTTTGTTATCAAAGCCAACAATTTCAAATGTGTGCGCACCTGCCCATTTCTCAGCGTTCGCTTTCTCGGCAACGTATTGATAAGAATTGAGAATATTTTGCCCAACCGGTGCAAATGGGCCTGATAAAGGATCAATAAACGCAATTTTGATGGTATCGGCCATCACACATGGCGATAACAATACAAGATTAAGGGCAATGATCGTGCTGGTTTTTGTGAGTTTCACTTGTCTGTCTCCGATTGGTTTTTATGGAATTAACTAAACAAACTAATTTATAAATTACTGCTTAAAACGCTTTACATTTACGATCAAATTTCTCACGCCGTTGGTAATTGGTAATTCTTAAACTCACTTCTCAACTTATTTTTTAATATTTTTCCTGTTGCTCCAAGTGGCAGGGCCTCAACAAAAACCACATCATCCGGCGTCCACCACTTCGCAATCTTGCCTTCGTAAAAACTCAAAAGCTCTTGCTTCTCTAGTTCGACACCCGGTTTTTTGACCACCAAGAGTAAAGGGCGTTCGTCCCATTTCGGATGAAAAACCCCAATGCATGCGGCTTGCAAAACTTTGGGGTGCGACATGGCAAGGTTCTCAAGTTCTATCGTACCTATCCACTCACCGCCAGATTTAATCACGTCTTTGCTGCGGTCGGTAATTTGCATGTACCCGTCTGAATCAATGGTCGCCACGTCACCCGTGGGGAACCATCCATCTTGCAAAATATCGCCCCCTTCCTGCTTAAAATAACTAGCAACGATCCAAGGCCCTTTCACTAACAAATTGCCGTAGGTGACTCCGTCCCACGGTAGCGACTTGCCGTCGTCGTCGACAATTTTCATATCAACGCCATAGACGGCGTGCCCTTGTTTCGTGAGTATTTGTTCTTTCTCGGTTTCACTTAGCTTGCTATGTTTGCCAAGCAAAGTACCCGCAGTGCCAAGTGGCGACATTTCTGTCATGCCCCAAGCGTGCACAACTTCGACACCATAGGTATTGCGTAAAGTATGTAACATGGATGGAGGACAAGCCGAGCCACCAATAACGGTGCGCTTAAAGCTGGAAAAGCGTAAATTATTTTGCGCCATATAGGTGAGCAACCCTAGCCACACGGTCGGCACGCCTGCTGAAAACGTCACCTGCTCTTGTTCGAAAATGTCGTATAAGGACTTGCCATCCAATTGCGCCCCTGGAAACACTAATTTAGCGCCAGTAATGGGTGCTGAATAGGGCAAGCCCCATCCATTGACATGAAACATGGGGACAACAGGCAATATGCTGTCGCGCGCCGAGACATTCAACGCATCGGGCATGGCTGAAGCGTAGGAATGTAAAACGGTCGAGCGATGCGAATACATCACCCCTTTCGGGTCACCCGTTGTACCAGAGGTGTAACACAAGCTCGACGCCGAGTTTTCATCAAACAGTGGCCAAACGAATTGGTCCGATTGCCCTTCGATAAAATCTTCGTAGCAAATTAGGTTCGCGATCCCACTATCAGTTGGAAAGCGATCATGGTCACACATCATGATCCAGCCTTTTACCGTGGGACAATGTTTGGCGATCGCCTGAATCAAAGGCAAAAAGGTGATGTCAAAAAACAGATATTGATCTTCCGCGTGGTTGACGATATAGGCTAGTTGCTCGGGATGCAGACGTGGATTGATCGTATGCAAAATTGCGCCGATGCCAGAAATAGCGTAATAGGCTTCAAGGTGTCGATAGCCATTCCAAGCCAGCGTTGCAATACGCTCACCCATTTGCACATGGGCGTCACTAAGGGCATTCGCTAACTTCTTGACCCGTTGATGGCAACGTCGATAATCATATCGATGAATATCGCCTTCGACCCTACGAGAAACAATTTCACTGCTGCCGAAGTAACGATCCGCGTGCTCAATAATGCTGGAGATAAGCAGAGGTTTATCCATCATTTGCCCCATGACGGGGCTTCTTTGATACGCTGACATGATGTTCCTTTTAAGATGGCTTGATGACGTTCAATGCGGCGCCTTACCAAGAAGAAAACTAGTTGCAACGGACGACGCTGCGTTACTAGATAACCTCCGCGTATTTATGCGCTAATAAA
>CAYPNW010000150.1:0-6000 GCA_964411965.1 uncultured Burkholderiaceae bacterium | reverse complement strand
ATTCCATTTCTAAATCAATCGTGTCGTTGTTGCCTTCGCCTTGCCGTGCTATAGCACTGTCTGCAGCTCGTCGCCAAGACACAATTGATTTGGAATGGAATGAGACCATCGCTCAACTAGCGCGAATCAGGCGCACATCAACTTCCCAATCAACGTAGGTCCACTCCAAGGTCGCTCGCAAAGCGGCCACTAAATCTTCAAAAGCGGCAGTATGCTCAGGTGCATACTCAAACCAAGTCAGAAAATCAAATGGTTGGTCGGCGTCTAAGTCGCGACAGTGGTGCAACTTTCTCGCAATCTCTGGCAAATACTTTAAGCCAATTTCGTTGTGGTGCGATTTTTCCTCAAAAATTGCCCGTCTTTCGTCCTGTGTAAGCGCCCACCAAGCAGCATTTTTTCGAATCGGAATCAAAGCGGCACAAGTCGCATGCGCGCGTCCTAAGCCTTCTTGGCGACTTTGTAGCAGGGTTTTTTCAGCCCGCTCCACATAGCGATCATTACTGGTCTTGCCATGCAGCACCCAGCTGCTCTTGTCTGCTGGCGCGGAGAAATTACCAGAAGAAATTGCCAGCTTAGGCGCTAACGCTAAGGTTTCGCCTATCACAGGCAAGATTTTTTCGATATGCCATTGGCCATGATCGCCAGCGGCAAAATGGAACAGTCTTGGTACAGCAGGGGTTGGTGCTTGCATGGTTTTGCCTCCGAGGTGATTGATGCTTCAAAAGTGATCAGGTAAAAACTACGCTGATTTAAGGATTAAAATTTTCACTCTTCATGACAGGCAGGCCTTCTTTGTCCCATGCGACGATGCCACCTTCTATGCTAGTCGCGCGGGAAAAACCCGCTTCCTGCAACAAGGTTTGCGCCGTTGCCGACCGCACACCAGAATGACAAATGATGGTGATGACGCGCCCCTTTTCAGCACTAATCTCAGCCATACGCTGCTTCAATTCGCCAACGGGAATCAAGGTACTGCCTGGCACATGCCAAGTGTTGAATTCTTCTGGTTCGCGCACATCGAGAAACAAAGCGCCTTCAATTTGTAAATCCACCGCATCACGCACCTTGACCCGAGACGGTATGTCATTTTTTTGTGGTCGGCTACTTGGTGTGGCTGGTTTTATTTGCGAGGCGCGAAAAAGAGGCTTTGTCGATTCATCGGCTAAGGCGCTAAGCGGTAAGCCCGCGCCGATGAGCATTACACAAATCAATGCACCAGCACGCTGGGCTTTTACACGCTGCATTCCTCGCTTACCTTGCGCAAAAATGCTTTCTGTTCGTTCATGCCTCATACATCCCCTCAACCCACTAACGACGTTAAAAATGCTCAAAAAATTCTCATTCGAGTCTAGCATGAAGAATTTTTTTGAACTTTTCACGCCGTATTTGATTCTATTGCAGGTTGTTTCGGATATTCGTTTAATTTCATGTTATTTTGCTACAGTTTTTGCACTTTACGTTTGCTCCTACCATTGAAAAAATAGGCGGCAAACGAAGGTCACAAAAATTTTTCTCATCTTTTCTATAGGATCAATTTCGTGAAACTTCTTACTTATTTGATGCTCAGCGCTGGCATCCTTTCACCTGCATACACGTACGCCCAAACCGCTGCCCCCGCAGCGCCTAGCAGCAAAGCCAGCGCCAGCGTTGGGGCTGTTAAAGTCACCTCAATTGAAGGCATCACCGAATATCGCCTCAACAACGGCATGCGCGTCTTGCTTTTCCCCGATGCCAGCAAACCAACAGTGACTACAAACATTACCTACTTGGTCGGCTCACGGCACGAGAATTATGGTGAAACGGGCATGGCCCATTTGCTTGAGCATTTAGTTTTCAAACCAAGTAAAAATTTCGGTGTGAAACCCGGCACAAAAACACCAGTCGAAGTCTTGAATTCAATCGGCGGTCGCTTCAATGGCACGACTTGGTATGATCGCACGAACTACTATTCACAGTTCCCGGCAAATGACGACAATTTGCGCTTGATGCTGGCGCTAGAAGCGGATCGCATGATCAACGCCGCGATCGATCAAAACGATCTTTGGAACCCGACCTTGAAAAAAGGCGAGATGACGGTGGTGCGCAATGAGTTTGAATCAGGCGAAAGTGATCCGATTGGCGTGACCGCTGAGCGTATTCAAGCGGTGGCGTTTGATTGGCACAACTATGGCAAATCGACCATCGGTGCGCGTTCAGATATCGAACAAGTCAATATTCAACGTCTGCGCGCTTTCTACAAAAACTACTACCAACCAGACAATGCCATTTTGATGGTGGCCGGTCGTTTCGACGAAGCCAAAGTCTTAAAGCAAATTAATGAGGTATTTGGACGCATTCCGAAACCAACTCGTGTACTCCAACCGACTTACACCGCAGAGCCAACGCAAGATGGTGAACGCTCAGTCACCGTGCGTAGATCAGGCGGAACACAGTTTGTTGGCGCTGGCTACCACATTGCGCCATCCGGTCATGACGATTCTGTGGCCTTGAGTGCATTACTAAATATCCTGACGGAGTCCCCCAGTGGACGCCTGCACAAGGCTTTGATCGAAACAAAGTTGGCAACCAAAATCGAACTCAATGCCGTCAGCACCTTAGAACCAAGTTTTGCCTTATTCGGCGCAGTAGTGCCCAAAGATGGCAACCTCGACGCGGCACAAACCGCCATGTTGAATGTGTTGGAAGAGTTAAAGACCAAGCCTATTACAGAAGCCGAAGTTGAACGTGCCAAACTCAACTTGAATAAAGATATTGACTTGGTCACGCTTGATACGGCGCGGCTTTCGATTGCATTAACGGAATCCATGGCGGCGGGCGATTGGCGTTTATTTTTTTCCCAACGCGACCAACTGCAAAAAATCAACGCCGCAGCCGTGCAAGCGGTTGCAGTGAAGTATTTAAAACCAACCAATCGCACTTTAGGTCGCTTCATCCCTACTGATACGATAGACCGCGCAGAGATTCCAGCAACACCAGATATCGCTGGGGCACTAAAAGACTACAAGGGTCGCGCCGTGGTCGCCGCCGGTGAATCGTTTGATCCAACCCCAAGCAATATTGAAGCGCGCACACAGCGCTTCGCCTTGTCTGGCGGGATGAAAGTGGCCTTGCTATCGAAGAAGACCAAAGGCGAAACAGTGAGTATCGTCGTGCAATTACGTTTGGGCACAGAAGAAGCTTTGCGTAATAAAGGCCAAATCGGCACGCTGGCAGCCAATCTCTTGTTGAATGGCACGGAGCGTTTATCCCGCGAAGAAATCAAAGATGCATTTGATAAATTAAAAGCGCAAGTAAGCATCACTGGCAATGCCGAAGGTGTTAACGCCAACATTTCCACGACCAAGGAAAACTTACCTGCAGCCTTAAATTTATTGGCAGAAGTGCTGAAAAAACCCGCCTTCTCCGCGAAGGAATTCCAAGAGAAACAACTGGAAAGTGTCAACGCGATTGAACAGCAAATTCCTGAACCACAACCACTGGCCTCGAACGCCCTTTCGCGTTTAATTGACGCGACACCAGCCGGACATGTCAGAAACGTCAAAACGCTCAGAGAGCAGTTGGCTGATGTCAAGGCGGTGAAGGTAGAAGACATCAAAGCCTTCCATGCTGCATTCTATGGCGCGGCAAGTGGTACCTTTGCCGCTGTGGGTGACTTTGATCCTGCCGCTCTGAAGGCGCAAATAGAAAGCTTGTTTGGCACTTGGAAAGCAAGCCAAGCCTATGTGCGCATTCCATCGCAAATGAAGCCTGTGGTCGGTGCTAAAGTGGCCTTAGAAACGCCCGATAAGGCCAACAGTATCTTACTGGCTATTCAACCGCTGCCGATTAAAGACAGCGCAGAAAGCTACCCAGCGCTCGTGTTGGCGAACCATATGTTGGGCGGAGGCGCATTACGTAGCCGCTTAGCAGATCGGATTCGCCAAAAAGAAGGCTTGTCGTATGGCGTAGGTTCGCAACTGAATGTACAAGCGCTTGACCCTGTTGGTTTCTGGTTGGCCTTTGCTATCAGTGCACCGCAAAATACAGCAAAAGTTGAAGTAGCATTGCGCGAAGAATTGCAAAGAGCGATTGCAGACGGCTTCTCCGACGCCGAATTGGCCGAAGCGAAAAAAGGTTGGTTGCAATCACAAGAGGTAGTGCGCACGCAAGACGCCTCATTAGCGCGTCGCTTATCAACTTATTTGAACCAAGATCGCACCATGGCCTTCGACAAAGACTTGGAAACCAAAGTCGCTGCACTGACTGTGGCACAAGTCAACCAAGCTCTGCGTGACAACCTGAAACCGGTCAACATTTCCGTGATCAGCGCGGGTGATTTCGCCAAGGCAGCGAAAGACGCCGCAGCGAAATAAGTAAGTCGGACACAGCGCGAGCGCTTAGCTCGCATACCGAAGTAAAGAAAAAGGCGAAACACTTTTGGGTGTTTCGCCTTTTTCCTTTTTTTTCAAAGGTCAATTTTTTCACGAACATGCACTTACTTTTGCTGGAAATCGACAACGCCTTTAGTAGATTTTTCCTTCCATTCACGGTATCGCGCGACCATCGCTACACGATCAATCGCTGAATTTTTAATTCTATTCAGCACTGCTTGGCGTTCGCCAACCACCAAGCCGTCTTCAAACAAACCTTGACTGGTTGCCATATGCCGGCAAGCGGAAAGTGGGGTTTCTTGTTTATGCATATCAGTAGCCAAGTTCGCATTGCTATCTAAAAGCATGAATGCAATCATCGCATCGTACTCCTCTTCGAAGCGCGCAATTTTATCTTTCGGCCATGCCAATTTACGTGCCAAGCCTAAGCCTACATTTCCGTCAAGCATGTTCGTCCTACTTGAGAGCAATCGTTCGGCGACATCATTGCATACTTGAAACCGATTGCTATCACGCAGTGTTTTAGAATCGCACAGAGCAAGTACCGAACTATAACCGTTCATGTTCGCGGCAAACACGCCCACCACGCCAGAACTAAGTAGGCTAGCTTCCAACAGGTCAAAGTTGTTTCTCTCAAAGCTTGGTGAAAACTGCGTAAGCCCCCACTCGATTTGTTTAGACTGAGAAAGTCGATACAAGGCGTTCTCAATTTCTGCACTCCGCGCGCCCGTTTTATCTTGCCCAACTTCGTTCAAAACTTGGAGCCAAGCAGCGCCATTTTCTGGGTCTCGATGTGCCCACTGCGCCGCCGTAATTTGCTGACATGCTGGTGTTTTATTCTGGCGCTGAATTGCGCAACCGTGAAATGCCAAGGCGTAAAGTTTTGGATCGTTGGAATGAATTGCCTGCTTTGCCACGCTGTCAAAGTCAACCTGCCAAATCTGATCGAATTTCAACCGAATTTTTTGCTGACACGCTTCATCTTCGCCGCAACGGTTAGTACTCGCGGCATATTCTGGTCCACCCGCTTGCTGGTGCATCACGCCACTTAAAAACTGATTGACGCCCAAGTTATCAGCAGCACCACTTGCAACTTCGGCCTTTAACTTTTGCAAAACTGATTGGGCGCTGTTGGCGGTTTTTTGTTCAATCGTTTTATAGAAGGCATCTGCACCATCGCCCACATTAAGCGCGCCGAAATGGTCAACACAGTACTTTTCGTCCCGCTGTTCGCGCGCCGTCCTTGTCGAATTTGCTTTTGCCACCGGAATCAAACTATCTGTGCTTTTGGGACCGCCTTCATTGGTTCGTGGAGAAGCAGACTCGGGAGCACTAGGGGTCTTAGATAGGTTTGTTGCGTCTGAAGCACGCCAATAGAAAAACGCTGAACCTAAGAGCGCGCAGTAGGCGACGATTAAAACTCGCCATTTTATCGACATCGGCAATCGGAACATTTCTATATACTCCCTAAATATCCTAAGCTATATGCATAATTTCCGCTTGATAAATAAGCGTCTTTGAAAAATACTATCTACGGTATTATTTATTTCGTCAATCTTTGCCAAATTTCCGTAGTCGCCGCCGCTTGGTTCAAGGAATAGAAATGTAAGCCCGGTGCGCCGCCAGCTAA
>CAYPNW010000149.1:2909-6048 GCA_964411965.1 uncultured Burkholderiaceae bacterium | reverse complement strand
CCAAATTCCCCCTAAGTTTTGTAGCGAAACACTGCTCACGCTTTGTTCTCGCGCACAATGCTATGATTTGCGCCATAGGTCGTCGGCAACAGGCGCAAAATAGTGACAACTCTGCGCCCTTCACGACAACACATCCTTCTGAATTTGAGGAATGAACCATGAATAAACCTCTCAAGTTTCTTGCCATCGGTTTCGGAACCATCGCCATACTCGTGGCGCTGCTCGTGGCCTACTTGAGTTTTGCTTTCGACCCAAATCAGTTCAAAGCGAAAATTACCAGCACCGTGCTTGAGAAAAAGCAGCGCACGCTGACGATCGATGGCGATATTAAATTGCGCTTTTTTCCCAAAATTGGCGTCGAGTTAGGCAAGCTCAGCTTGTCAGCGAAAAATAGTCAGGAAAATTTCGCCAAGCTCGACGGCGCGCGCGTCTCGCTTGCTTTGTTACCTTTGCTCAGCAAAAAATTAGTAGTCGATAAAGTAAGCCTGCGTGGCCTAAACCTGCACTGGCGGCGCGATGCGAATGGGCAAAGTAATATTGACGATTTAACGAGCCAAGACAGCGCTGAAAATGCAGAAAAAACCACGCCTCAAGCTGGTGCAGAGGCCTTGCAATTTGAGGTTGAGGGGATTGAAGTAGTGGATGCAAATATTGACGTCAGCGATGAGAAAACCAAGTTCTTTGGCGCTCTAAAAAATCTACAGCTACGCAGCGGACAAATCGCTGACAAAGTACCGACACAAATCCATTTTTCTAGCCATGTCACATCGCAACAAGACAATAAGACGGTCAATGACTTTCAGGCTGAAGTCAACACCGGCTTGCGCTTTGATTTAACAGCACAAGTGTTTGATCTAAGAAAATTCGGCGCTGTCATCGATGGTCTGGTGCAAGGCAATCAACTGCGCATGGAACTCAAAGCGCCTGAACTGCAACTGAAGCCCAAAAGCGTGTCGGTGGTCGCGTCCGGCTTAGAAGCGCAATTGAAAACCAAGTTAGCGCAGGGCGACGTAGATTTTAAGTTCACGGTACCTAAATTGCAGATCGATGAAAGCAAAGCCAGCGGCGACAGCATGACGGCAAGCCTACAAATCTCTGGCACACAAAATGTGAATGCCAAGTTAAGCACGGGTGCAATGAGCGGCACCAATAAAGCATTCAAGTTGGATGGCTTGCAAATTGAATTTGAGCGTAAACAAGGAGCGCAAAATATCAAAGGCACATTCCGCTCCGCGCTGCAGGGTGATCTGGAAGCAAAGATCTTCACGCTGCCGAAGTTTGATGTGGCCTTGCGGATTCAAGACCCAAGCTTGCCGCAGGCGGATATTCAGTTGCCTCTGACGGGTAAGCTGAGTCTGCACTTAAACGAGCAATCGATACAAACCGAACTACAAAGCAAATTTGATGAAAGTCAATTACAAGCCAAAGTCGATGTGCGCGGGTTCTCGTCGCCGCAAATTGAGTTGAATGCCTCAGTCGATATGATTAATTTGGATCGCTACATGAAGCCAAGCGTCGCGCCAGCGACAAATGCGGGCAATACCAAGGCGCAGCCGCCCGCCGAGACGCCGATTGATCTGAGTGCTTTAAAGACCTTACGTTTGAATGGCAAGGTGAGTGTCGGTAAGTTGCAAGTCAAGAACCTCAAACTGACGGACTTGCAATTACCCTTAAAAGCCAGCGGCGGGAAATTGGAAATGCGTGGGGCGAGAGCGCGGCTGTATCAAGGTGATTTGCAAAGCGATGTAACCGTGAACGCCAATGACAATAGCTACCTGATTCAACAAACGCTGAGTAACATCCAAATCGAACCCCTGCTCAAAGACGCAGTGAATAAAGATGCTTTAGAAGGGCGCGGCAGTTTGAAGCTGCACTTACAAACGCAAGGCAAAACCAGTACCGAGTTAAAGCATCGCTTAGATGGCGATATCGCCGTCAACTTGGTAGATGGCGCGGTAAAGGGCATTAACTTGGCAAAGTCCTTGCGCGATTTCAAGACCAAAATACTCAATAAGAGCGACCAAGATCAAACGGCAAATAACAATGAGAAAACCGATTTTTCCGCCATGTCCGCCTCGATACACTTTACCGATGGCATAGGAAAAAGTGACGATCTCGATATGAGATCACCATTTTTGCGCGTGGGTGGCAACGGTACCGTGAATCTGCGCGAGAGCATGCTGGATTACGTGGCGAAGGTCACGGTGGTCGACAGCGCCGCAGGGCAAGGCGGTGCAGATTTAGCGCAGTTAAAAAATATCAGCATACCGGTGCGCATTTACGGGCCTTTCGAAAAGCCAGCTTACAAAATTCAATTCGCCCAAATTGGCAGCGATGTGTTGAAATCTGCCATCAAGGCGAAGACGGCACCGATCATTGAAGAGAAGAAAAAAGAAGTGTTGGATAAACTCAAAGGTTTGTTTCATCGATAAAGTATTTCGCTATGGTTCCTTCTTTTAACTTGCTAGCAATCTTGGCCGCACACAAAGCGCATAGGCGATTTGGCATGCTTATATTGATTGCGATGTGCTTGGCGACGTTGACCTTCCAAAGTGCGCAGGCGGCTGACAATCAAACCTTTCCTGTGTCTTTGAGTCGTACGGAACGCTTGGTCTTAGAGCAAGTTGTTTGCGCGAAAAAGTTTGGCGTGGGCGTGGCGGAAATTGATGCACAGGCGTTTGAAGCAAATGCGGCAAATGCGAATTTTGCTGATGTTACCTGCCGCCCCCATGCCCAATTAGAGAACAAGCCCCTGTACTACGTCGCGCAATGCGCGCGTGAGGCAGGGCAATGGAGTTGTGGGCAGGCAGAGGTGGAAACGCGCGTCGATTTAATCTTCCCGGTTCAGCAAAAGGGGGAGCAAGCCGAACAACGTGAACTTAGGATACGCCCGGGTTCCGTCGCCCCTGCGGTGGCCGTGAATGCGATTAAAAAGATCAGCACCTACGGCTATTACCAAGGGCAATCGGTGTCCAAGGCGTTGCAATCGGTCTGCAATATGGGCTTGGGTGAAAAACCGGATTTGATCGAGATTGCCTGCCAACGCTGGTCTTTAACGGTATCGTTTTGGTGTCCCGCTACGCCAGATAAGGCTGCCTGCCCGAGGATAATTTTTATGACGCCGCAAACATAAAAAATA
>CAYPNW010000149.1:0-2809 GCA_964411965.1 uncultured Burkholderiaceae bacterium | reverse complement strand
GTTGCCGATCGGGTGCATGAGTATTTGCTCTCCACCAGTGTGCAACTCGGTGCGAGCTATGAAGTCTCGCGTGTGGCAACAGAGCGTGTGCTGGCAGCGCGCCGCTCAATTGCGAGTTTGATCAACGCCGCGCATGATGAAGAAGTGGTGATGGGTGGCTCTAGCACCGGCTTGGTTTATTTGTTGGTGCAGGCTTTGCGCCCCAGCCTTCAAGCGGGCGATGAGATCATTATTACTAACATTGATCATGAAGCCAATGTGGGCGCGTGGCGACGTTTGTTGGGACTAGGCGTGGTCGTTAAGGTATGGTGCGTTGATCCTGTCACCTTCACTTTACCGCTTGCGCAGCTCCATAAATTGCTCAGCCCTCGCACCAAATGGTTGGCGATGAGCCAAACCTCGAATGTGTTAGGTATGGTTAATCCGGTTGCTGAAGCGGCAGCGCGCGTGCATGCGGTAGGTGGACGAGTTTGTGTAGACAGCGTGGCCTATGCGCCGCATCGTTTGGTTGATGTGCAAGCTTGCGGAGCCGATGTGGTGTTCTTTAGCTTCTACAAAGTGTTTGGCCCGCATTACGCCGTGATGTGGGGCAAGCGTGATTTTCTGCTTGCGCTACCGAATTTGAACCACGGCTTTATTCCCGTGGACGACTTACCGTATAAGCTGCAACCAGGGAATGTGAATTTTGAATTGTCGTATGGTTGCGTCGGTATCGTCGAGTATTTGGAAAGCATGGGCAATGCGATGGGCGGCGCAGGCACGCAACGCGAATTAATGCAATTTGCCTTTGATGAGTTCGCTCGTTATGAAGACTATTTAGGCGAAATTTTGCTGCAGTATTTGCGCAGCGAACCGCGCGTGCGCATTATTGGCGCTGACACCATGAGCAACGGTTTGCGTGTGCCAACGATATGTTTCGTGGTGGAAGGCATGCAATCAGAAGCGATAGTCCTGCAAATGGATCAGCATCAAATCGGTATTCGCTTTGGTGATTTTTACGCGAAAAAACTCATCGCTGATTTGCAACTCCTGCCCTATGGCGGCGTGGTGCGAGTGTCGATGGCGCATTACAACACAGTAAAAGAAGTCGAACGCTTGGTGGCGGTCTTGCGCACCATCATTTCACCAAGTGCTGCATAAGCACATTACAAGGAAAACTTTCATGACAATCGCCAACTGGTGTGTATTAACAGCCTGCCTTTTACCGGTAGCAACCATCGGCCTCGCCAAGGGCAGTAGCGCAACTTTGCCGCGCGATGCTGGGCGTTACGACAATAATCAACCACGCGATTGGGCAAGCCGCTTAACGGGCTGGCAGCAACGCGCCGTGGCTGCGCAACACAATGGGTTTGAATCGCTGCCTTTGTTTATTGCCGCCGTGCTGTTAGCGCAACAAGCCCAAGCAGCACAAGGCCGCATTGACATGTTGGCGTTGGCGTTTGTATTGGCAAGGGTATTGTACGTGGCGGCTTACCTCATCAATGCAGGCACCTTGCGCACGTTATTGTGGACGGCGGGAGTCGGCATCAGCATCGCTATTTTTACGCTGGGATGAGCGCTACAAGCTCGCCATTCGCCGCCGCCTTGTCGGGCGATGAGCAACAAGCAGTGTCGAGCTTGCTGAGTTTTTTACCCTCGCCCGCGTATATCGCGTTATCGATTATGTTTGGGCTAGTCGGTTTTGTTGCCTACCGTTTTGGCAAGAAAATGGGCCGCAATATCACCAAATGCTTGGGCGTCGCGCTTATGTTTTATCCTTATTTGATCGGCAGTAGCGTGCTTTTACTCGTCATAGTCGGGGCGGGTTTATGCGGCGCGCTATATTACTATCGTGGCGAGTGAAGTGTTTTGACTCTGGTAGTAAAACTCATATACTGCCAGTTTTTACATAAGAAATAGTGCATATGCGCTTAACCAATATGCGCAATGAAGAAATACTATTGTGGGTATGTAATTTTTCGTTATGGTTTAATGGGTTTTATGGACAAAAAGATTTCAGTATTATTCGTTTGCATGGGCAAAATCTGTCGCTCACCCACGGCAGAGGGCGTATTTCGCGCGCGCGTGGTGGATGCGGGCGTTGAAGATTTATTTGTGATCGATTCGGCAGGAACCCACGCCTATCACATTGGTGAGCAACCAGATCAACGCTCACAGGTGTTTGCCAAAAAGCGGGGCATCGATTTATCGAACCAACGTGCGCGCCAAGTGCGTGCAGAAGATTTTTCCCACTTCGATATTATTCTGGCGGCCGATCAATCGAATTTGGCTTTATTAAAAAAAACTTGCCCGGCTCAGTATCAGCATAAGTTAGGTTTGATGATGGACTTTGCGCGAAACACCAACGTTAACGACGTGCCCGACCCGTATTACGGGGGCGCTGGTGGTTTTGATTTGGTGTTGGATTATTTAGAAGATGCCGCAGAGGGATTGTTGAGCGAGATTAGAACTACGCATTTCGATAAGACCTCAAAGTAGTCTGTCTTGCGATGATTGTTACGTCTGTGTGACTAACTTATTCCAAGCGCGATTTGGAACGTGAATTACGTATTTCCCCTTATGGTTGAAGCGAAAATTTCACACTATATTGAAACTGTCAAAACAGGGGAAAAAATCCTAAAGGAAAAAAGTAATTTATGTTTGCACAAATCAAGCAAAGGCTCATCGACGCCAAAGCGAAAAAAATTTTCAAGCAGTCACCTTATTCACAGCAGTTGCAAGATCTTCCCGAAAGCTTATTCCCCATTTGGCGTACCACTGCAAAGCGCGAATTCCCCGGCATCCCAAGTGATGCCATTTTTTTTGCCCG
>CAYPNW010000148.1:0-6085 GCA_964411965.1 uncultured Burkholderiaceae bacterium | reverse complement strand
AAGCGCCCGCAGGCGCTTTTCTTTTGTGTGCTTTCGGAATCGTTTTGGTACGCGATTTTTCGTATTCATGCACGAAAACTTCACTTCGACCATGGCGAATTCATAATGGATCATTTACGCTAGGCGCGCTTTCTGCCTTTGCCAATTACTTCCGTATCACCCGTCTCCAAGTTGTAACTGGCATTGCTGTCTTTGCCAAGCACTTGCACTAAATATGGCATGACTTCACGTAGAGTGTCGGCCAGCGTATAGGGTGGATTAATGACAAACATACCGCTGCTATGCAGACCAAAACCATCTGGCGATGGACCGCTGATGGTGAGACTGACGTTGAGCCAACCATTTGCCGGAATTCGTTTAAGCCTATCGGGTAGTTGACGCGACTCGATGCGGTTGAGGACTGGATACCAAACGGCATAGGTGCCGGTGGAGAAGCGCTTGAGAGCGTCTTCTAGCACATCTTTTACACGACGATAATCGTCCTTCACTTCGTACGGAGGATCGATCAAGACCAAGCCACGACGTGAAGGCGGCGGCAAGAGCGCCTTGAGACTCTCGAAGCCATCGCCTGCGGAAATCATTACCCGCTTGCCACGCGCGCTTGGGCGGATTCCCTGCTCCGCGGCATGCGCCTCCATTTTGCGAAAATTTTCACCTAAAATTTTGATCTCGCTCGGGTGTAACTCAAAAAGGCGCAGCTTATCTTGTTCGCGCATGACCTTAGTCGCGCAATACGGCGACCCAGGGTAGTAACGCAATTTCCCACTTGGATTGAGATCCTTAATCACTTGCATATAAGCGACAAGCGGTTCGGGCAAATCTGAGCGGTTCCACAAAGGTGAAATGCCGGTTTCATATTCTGCATTCTTGGCGGCATAGCCGCCATCTAAAGAATAAAGACCGGCTCCCGCATGGGTGTCAACGTAGGTGTATGCAGTATCTTTTTGACCCAAATAACGCAGCAATTCGATTAAAACAAAATGCTTAAGTACGTCAGCATGATTACCTGCATGAAAGCCGTGACGGTAACTGAGCATGGCGAATTTCCTTAGAAAATGAATGCAAGCGCCATACGTTTCGTACTGGCGTCGCAAGATGACTGGTGCGAGGAAGGGTTGCCTGCAATTTTACAGTGAATATTGCGCGCACCCTTTGCCGCTTTGCGGCGCGAACTGGACTGACGACCAAAAACTAAGCGATACGCTTGCCCATAATTAGCAAATCGCGTTCTATACCGTCTAGATTAGCGACGCGCGGCATATTTGCCCAGATTTCAAAATTGAAACCTGCAAACAAATTGAGGCTAGGAGTATTGTGGCCAAAAATAAAGCCCAACACCGTATGGACCTTGATGCGCGGAGCGAAATTAATCGCCTCTTGCAGCAAGTAGCGTCCCAAGCCTTTTCCACGTGCTGTTTCAGCAACATAGATCGACAATTCAGCAGTACCGGAATACGCAGGCCGTCCATAAAAATTTGAGAACGATAACCAAGCCATGACGGTTCCGTCTTCGCCTTCGACCACCCAAAGAGGCCGTCGTTCTGGCGTGTGATCATGAAACCAAGGGAGGCGCGATTCAACCGTAATAGGTTCTGTATCTGCGGTGACTTGGCGGGAGGCGATAGTGGAATTGTAGATAGCAACAATAACGGGCAAGTCCGCCAGCGTCGCTAAGCGGTAATTCAGTTCAGACATGATACGCAATGGGTAAAAATCTTCTTAAGTACTTTTAAGGAGGTGTTAGAGGGTATGTGTGGCGCGTGAACTGCGGATTGCTGCGCCTAACAATTCGTCTATACGCAATTTGATACGCGTTCCACTTTCATCGCTGGGAAAATGAACTCCAATACCTTGCGATTTATTGTTACCCGCACCGGCTGGCGTAATCCACGCAACTTTTCCTGCTATCGGGTACTTGTTGGGGTCGTCGAGCAAAGTCAAAATCAAATAAATTTCTTCGCCTAACTTATACGAGCGATTGGTCGGTACGAAAATACCGCCGTTTTTTAAGAACGGCATATACGCAGAATAAAGCGCGGCTTTTTCTCGGATCGCCAACGACAACACCGACGGCCTAGAGGGCGAAGGCATGTTAAGTGGCGTATTTAAGTCAGCAGGTAGATCGGCCATAACGCTAGTTTGTTCCAGTATTCAATTCAAGTGGCGGCGTTCAAGAAAAAATCGTCGCATAGTTCAATAACAAGTCTTCCAAAAATAATTTCGGCGACAAAGGATGTTTTGCGACAGCTTGCTTTTCATTGGCTGTTTTTACGAACGCGTGTAATGCATGGGTATCGACCCGATCAGCGAGAAGCTTTAATTCACGGGCATACGACGGATAATACCGGATAATTCCGCTTTGTTTAACCGAAACAATATCGTAAAGCCAACTTTGAAGCCAAGTTACTGTTGTAGACATGTCGAGTTTGTGTATTTTTTCTGCCAAACGAAGACTTGCATCAAGACTTGGTTCGCTCACCTCCTTGAGAAAAACCTCCAATTCCGCGCGGCTTTCCGACTCTGCCATCGCCATCGCAGCCAGCGGCGCACCGCCTTTCAGGGCTAACCACGTTTCGGCATCACGTACTTTGTTTTCTTTCAACCATGCCAAAGCGTCCGCTTTTTTGGGCATTGGCAAAGGGATCTTATGGCATCGTGACAAAATGGTCGGCAACAATTGGTCAATACTATGCGACACCAAAACAAACACGGTGTTTGGATTCGGCTCTTCCAGCGACTTCAGCAAAGCGTTGGCCGCAAAACTATTGACCGCTTCTGCTGGGTAGAGCAATACCACGCGCCGTCCTTGCCGATGGGTAGAAATATTCATAAAGTCAGCCAAGGCACGAACTTGGTTGATGACGATTTCTTTCGACGGTGTTTTACTGGCTTTCGCAGCCGACTTCTCGCTGGATTTTTCACCAGTTTTATCTGCCGCATCCGCTTCAGCGTCGTCACTTAAGGCGTCTTCTTGGTCCAATAATTCAGGACGCACGCGCCGGTAATCTGGGTGGCTGTATTGGGCAAACCAGCCGCATGACAGACAATGACCGCATGCGTGCCCTGCCCCATCTGGCGTTTCGCACAGCAACGATTGCGCCAAATGTTCGGCAAAAATGGTTTTACCAATGCCTTCCGCACCAAACAACAAAATAGCGTGCGGTAAGCGCGCCCGCATGCCTTGTATTAGCTGCCATGCTTCGGTTTGCCACGTGAACAAAGGATTACTCATGCGCGTTTTGTTCACATAACGCACTAATCAAGTGACTAAGCTCGGCGCGTATTTCGGCAATCGATTTAGTTGAGTCGATGATGCGAAAGCGTTGCGGGAACGCCGCAGCACGTCGCAGGTACTCATTGCGCGTGTTGTTAAAAAAACTGGCCTGTTCGCGTTCAAATTTATCTAAGTCACGCGTCGCATTCAAGCGCGAGCGTGCAACCTCAATCGGCACATCGAACAGCAATGTGAGATCGGGTTGCAAATTTGGATGTACCCACTGCTCTAAAACATCCAGCTTCTCGATTGCTAGGTGACGTCCGCCACCTTGGTAAGCAAAACTAGAATCAGAAAATCGGTCGCAGATGACCCAATCACCGCGGTCAAGTGCAGGTTGAATTACTTGGGCGATGTTTTCACGCCGCGCCGCAAACATCAACAGGGCTTCAGTCTCAAGATGCATTTTGTCTTGCAATAGCAGTTGCCGAAGACTTTCACCTAGCGCTGTACCGCCAGGCTCGCGCGTTTGTACAACCATTTTTCCATAGCCTTGTAGCAAGTCAGCCACGAACTGAATGTGGGTTGACTTACCCGCACCATCAATGCCTTCAAAATTAATAAATTTACCTGTCAGACCCATGTTGAATCACTTTTTTATCATTATCGTATGTGTAATTTATGCGTGAATACCGCTTCGCTTAGTCGATTTTCTCAGCACTCGCATTTCAGCGTTGATATTTATTCACGGCGCGATTGTGTTCGTCTAAATTTTGAGAAAAATGGCTTGTGCCATCACCTTTTGCAACAAAGTAATACGCATTACTTTGCGCTGGTTTTAAGGCGGCTGTCAGCGAGGCCAAACCGGGCAAGGCGATGGGCGTCGGTGGCAAACCACCTCGTGTATAGGTGTTGTAAGGCGTGTCCGTTTGCAAATCGACTTTGCGAATTTTGCCTTTGTATTTGTCACCCATGCCATAAATAACGGTGGGATCAGTTTGCAGCAGCATACCGCTGCGTAGGCGATTAATGAATACCGCCGCTATCATCGCTCGTTCAGACGCTTGCCCCGTTTCTTTTTCAATGATCGACGCCATCACCAATGCATCATAGGGTGTCTTATACGGTAGATTTTCTGCGCGATTCTGCCACGCGTCTTTCAGGCGTTTCATCATTGATTGATGAGCCAATTGGTACACCTCCAAATCACTGCTGCCTTTGGCAAACAAATACGTATCAGGAAAAAATACGCCCTCAGCAGCACCGAACTCTGCATCGATTTTCTTGACGATCTCTTGATCTGACCAGCCACGCGTATCGTGCTTAATATCGGCATTGGCGTCGATTGCGGCGCGCATTTGCTTAAAACTCCAGCCTTCAATAATCGCCAAACTACTATGCGAAAACTCGCCGTTCGCAATTTTATTGAGTAAGTCTAGAGGAGATTCGTCAGATTTTGCTTCGAAGGCGCCGGCTTTAAGCTGATTTGCTTTGCCGGTAGCACGGGCTAACAACTCAAACAAATACGGATTAATCGGCACATTTGCATCGCGGATCTGTCGACTTGCACTGCGCAGGCTGCTGCCCGGCTTAATTGAAAAATCGATACTCTCTTGGTTAAAGAAAATAGCTTGATTGCTCCAGTAGGCCAAGCCTCCTGCGGCGCAAAGCCCTGTTAAGAACATCAAAAAAAAGAGTCGTTTCAGCAATGTCATTAGAAAAAAACGTAGTCTTTAAGAGACCACTATAATTCGGTTCAAACCACCATTGTAATGGCTAAGAAGCCGCTAACAAAAAATGCGGGAAATGTCCCAGTTCTCTGCAACACAAACGAAACACAATCTCACTCAATAATGAACACTTCAGAAAACCACCAACCGGCATCGACCATGACTACGGAAGACTTAGACGCCTTAGAAAAAGGCTTTGTTTGCGTGCTGGATCATTTGAGTCTGATCCAAGCAACAGGTGACGACCGTGCTGGTTTTTTGCACAATCTACTCAGTAACGACGTCGAACATTTACCTGCCTCAGAAGCACGTTGGGCGGCATTATGTTCGCCAAAAGGTCGCATGCTGGCGAGCCTTTTAGTGTGGAAACAGCATGAAAGCATCTTCCTGCAACTCGACAAATCTTTGCAAGCCACGATACAAAAACGGCTACAAATGTTCGTTCTACGGGCGAAAGTCAAACTTGTCGATGTCACAGACGAGATTCATCAAATTGGTCTAGGGGGCGCGCAGGCCGAAGTGATTTTAAAAAATTACTTCAGTGCGCTTCCCCAGCAAATCATGGAAAAAATCGATAGCGAACACGGCAGTTTGGTACATATGGGCTCAACTGCTGGTCAGGCGCGCTATTTGTGGGTTTTGAATCAAGATAGCAAGAGCGCTGTGTTCGAAAGTGTCAAAACAAAACTCAGCTTGGTAGGTTCGCATCTATGGCGCTACGCGGACATAAAAGCAGGTATTCCGCGCATTCTGACGGAAACGCAAGATCAATTCGTGCCACAAATGGTGAATTTTGAATTGATAGGCGGGGTGAACTTTAAGAAAGGCTGCTATCCAGGGCAAGAAATCGTCGCCCGCAGCCAGTATCTGGGTAAGCTCAAACGGCGCATGGCGATTGCGCATATCGATGACGCAAACGTTTCTGTCGGTATGGAAATTTTTAGCCTGAATGACACTAGCCAACCCTGCGGAAAAATCGTTAATGTTGAACGTGAATCGACAGACCGTTCGATTTGCTTGGTCGAGATGAAAGTGAGCGAATTAGAATTGGGCAGCATACGACTGGCTTCGCCGGAAGGTGCACCCTTAGTCTTTGAGCCACTGCCTTACTCCATTATTGATGTGACCGAATAGCGGCTTT
>CAYPNW010000147.1:3730-6104 GCA_964411965.1 uncultured Burkholderiaceae bacterium | reverse complement strand
GTGGTGTTGCTGACACTGAGACTAGGAATGCTGCCATCAACAATCGTACCAACACCTTGATTATCTGCAATCGTTGCATTGGTTGGCGTTGCTAAATTAACGTTGAACGTTTCATTACCTTCAAACACGCTGTCATTAGTAATAGCAACGGTCACCGTTTGACTGGTAACACCAGGAGCAAAAGTCAAATTACCGTTGGTGATGCTGTAATCAATACCCGCAGTTGCCGTGCCATCACTAGTGTTATAGCTGACAGTCACAGGTACCGCACTTGAGGCAGACAAGACAACCGTGAAGGTGGCAGTGCCCGCTGTTTCATTAACAGTAATATCGTTAATCGAGAGTGAAGGTTTGTCGTTATCTGTCCCACCTACGCCAGTGCCATCATCATGAATGGTGGTGAGCGTGCTTGCGGTGCTGATAGTCGCATTCGTAGCGCCACTCAGATTCACGCGATAGTTTTCGGCACCTTCAAAAATCGTGTCATTTGTGATTGCAACGGTGAAGGTTTTGGTGGTCTCGCCCGGTGCGAAATTGACAGTACCATTGGTTTGCACATAGTCGCTGCCCGCCAACGCAGTTCCATTAACGGTATTGTAGTTAACGCTGATCGGCGCAACTGACGGCGCTGATAGGGTAACGGTATAGGTTACTGTGCCAGCCGCCTCGTTCACATCTGGCGGGCCACTAATACTCAAACTTGGTACGGCGCCGTCATTAATTGTGCCGGTACCAACGATTGGTGCTCCGTTGGTGCTGGTAGATGCGCTCAAACTCACTGTTTCTGCACCTTCGATCACACCATCATCAACTGTGGGAATGCGCACAATCACGCTGGTCACACCAGCGGGTACACTCACTGTCGCAGTTAATGGCACAAACGTGAAGCCGCCATCGACAGAAACCAAGGCCGTGCGCGTATCCACGCCCAATGTCCCTGTACCGGAATTTGGGCTGAGATTAAGCGTCGTTGCTGTATTACTCGCACCGCTTAAAGTCACCGTGAAATCGAGATTGCCACTTTCGTTTGCCGTCGGGCTGGAAACCGACACCACGGTGGGTGTTTGTAAGGTGTTATTGTTGGGCGCACCGTCAACATTCACATCAAAAGTACCGCGCTCTGTTCCACCAAGGAAAGTTTGCGGCGTGACAGTTTCAGCAATCCTATCCAATTGCACAAAGCTATTACCATCACCGCTGCTCGTGCCGCCCGTAAGACCAGCCGCCGTTTCTTCTAACAAACGATCTAAACTGTCACCACCAATGACCGCGTTGGCAATCGTGCCGGCCTCGGTGTTTGTCGCAGGTAGCGCAGCGTTAGCAATGTCAGATTGGCTAGGTGCAAATACGCTGGCATCCAAACTCACCGTTTCGTTTTCACGGACCAGGTAAGTACGACCTTCGTTGAAAGAGAGTTCAACACGGGAGTTCGGTGCCGTCGTGATCACATCGTTTTCATAAATTACATCACCCAGTTTGAGTTGGTGTTGGCTGCCGTCCGCTGAGCGAACAATCGCCTGCCCCTGAAGTGAAACAACTTTGCCGACGATAGGTGATGAATTTGCCATGATGGTGTCCCGACGAATGGATAGTAATGCGCGCGACTTTAGCAAAAATGTTTCTTAAAACCAATTGTACTTAGGTACAAGGCGGAAGAATGTGCACCAGAGCGAGGTCCGCCCTTACTTGCAGTTCAGATAATTTTGGAGAGAAGATTCGCGCCCAGTTAGCGCAAAGTCAGCGCAAAGCAGTCAGCAATTTACGCACAAAAAAATATACTCGTGTGAGTAAATTTTTGTATTCGCCTATAAATTATGCGGAAAACAGACAATTGGAATGAGAAAATTATGGAGTATATAAATAAATGCCACATGGGCAAAAATAGTCGACGACCCAATTCTGCTTTACTTGCTTGCAGAAGGTGACGCGTAGATAGCAGAAATGCCGTACGAAAAATTAACTGTCTTTAACAATTAAAGCCAACTGTAGGCGGCTTTTAATGTCAAATTTTTCAAGAATGGCGCCCACATGCGCCTTCACTGTGCGCTCAGTAATGTCTAAGCGCGTGGCAATTTCCCGATTGCTCGCGCCGTCAGCAACAGCTAATGCCACTTCCGCCTCGCGTAACGTAAGTTGCGCGCGCCAATCGGTTCCTAACGATGCTTTTGATATCAATGCGGCATCTGATGCTGGTGGATGACTACCTCCACTTTCAACCCGCGGGGCTAGCAGCAGGCGCTGCATAATCCCCTCGCCTATCCACATACCACCCTGCGTAACGACCGTTGCAACGTTTTGCAGCACCTCGACACCCGCATGCGCATTGCAGTAGCCACGTGCACCAACGGAAAACACGGCTAAGGCCTCTAAATCG
>CAYPNW010000147.1:1752-3630 GCA_964411965.1 uncultured Burkholderiaceae bacterium | reverse complement strand
CTCGGTGCTTGTGGTGGCAATAGGCTCAAGCGCTCTACCTTTCGCGGAAAGCCGACTGCTTCGCCCGCAAGACGGGTTTTAACAGGTAGGACAAGATAGTTTTTTTGCCCGTGATGATATCGACTTCTGCCACCATACCGGGAATGATAGGTTGGCCGCCAGCCAAACTCGCACTGTTCGTGGAAACGCGCACGGTATAAAACGTATTGCCCTTTTCATCGGTCACAGAATCGGCGCCGATCAATTCCAACTTACCTTCCAAGCCGCCATAAACAGAAAAATCATAGGCAGTGAATTTGATCACAGCTTTTTGCGCAGGTGCTAAGAAAGCGATATCACGCGGCGCGACCTTCGCTTCTAACTGAAGTTTGCCTTCCAGAGGAACAACCTCAACAATATCGCGCCCCGGCTGCACGACACCGCCTACCGTATTCACCAATAGACGTTTGATGGTGCCTTTGACAGGTGAACGAATTGAAGACTGCTTCACTTTGTCAGCCAAGCCGGTACTACTTTGGATAATCGAATTGAGTCGCGTCATGGTTTCAGACAACTCTTTACTGGCAGTATTTCGGGCGGTGAGTTCGACTTCTTGAATCTTTCTATTGGCCTCTGCAATCGCTGCTTGGGTGCGCGCAATCTGCGCCTCTGCTACGTCGCGCTCGCCTTTAAAGCGAGACACATCTCGCTCTAAGCGTAACAGCTCGACTTCAGACACCGCCCCAGACGCTAATAGCGGCCGAGTAAAATTTAATTCCTTCACGCTTGATTCATAAGCTTGCGAGGCTTGGCGTTGACGTGCGTAAGCTTCTTGCTGCTCTTGCGTACGTTGCGTCAATTGTTGGCGTGCTATCGATACCTGTGTTTGCACTTCAGAGGTCGCGGTATCGAATAGATTTTGCTCTTCTTGCGCTGTCTTAGGATCTTCTTTAATCAACTCCGGCGGCAGTGAAAACGGCTTACCCTCACCTAAGGCGCGCAGCCGAGCTGCTTTCGCCGAGAGCGATAAATACACGGCACGATTTTCTCTCACTGATGACTCGAAACGGGTCGTATCGATTTGCAACAGAACCTGCCCCTCCTGCACCACTTGACCTTCTTTCGCCAAAATTTCTGTCACGATACCGCCGTCCAAGCTCTGCAAAACCTGCAATTGCTGGACGGGTATGACCTTGCCTTCGCCTTTGGTGATTTCATCCACATCGACCAAGCCGGCCCAAATGATGAACAGTGCGAGGCTACCAAATAGAAACCGCAACAAAATACGCGCGCGCACAGGTTCTTGTTGCACAATAATCGTGTCGGCATCATGCATGAAATCCGATTCGGGCTCGCTAGCACGATCAGTCCAGCGCAAAAGCCAATGTCCCGGTTGCAGATTTAAACGTGCCCGCACCTGTTCTAACCAGCCCATAAAACGCTGCGCGCTGTGCTTCAAACGGCCGCTCATCGCGCGCCCCCAATCTGACCACTCTGCAAGGCCGCCATGACCTTATCTTTCGGCCCATCGGCAACGATTACGCCTTTATCCAACACGATGATGCGCGTCGCAATCTCCATCAAGCTGGGGCGATGGGTGACGATCACCATGGTCTTGTGTTGGGCGTATTTGGCAATGCGATTTTTGAATTGCGCCTCGCTGGGATAATCCATCGCGCTGGTCGGCTCGTCTAACAGCAAGACGGGCGGATCAAGCAACGCCGCACGAGCAATTGCAATGCTTTGTCGTTGTCCGCCCGATATAGACTCGCCACGTTCGCTCACCACCATATCAAAACCTTCAGGGTGACTATTCACAAATTCCGTCAGCCCTGCCAACTCGGCTGCGGCCACCACCGCACGGTCATCGGCATACGGCGCGCGTATCGTGATGTTTTC
>CAYPNW010000147.1:0-1652 GCA_964411965.1 uncultured Burkholderiaceae bacterium | reverse complement strand
AACAAAATCGCGAACGGCAAATCAATCAAGGTCGTCACCGTCGCCGAGGCAATAAAATCACGCACGGCTTCAAATGATCGCAAATTCGAGGCAAACGCACCAACCGAAGCAGGCCGTTGTGACATGCGCATGCCCAGCACGCGCTCCATAATCAGCGCAGACAATTTAAGGTCTAAGCGATTACTCACCAGATTGATGAAGTGCCCACGAATTAAGCGCACCACGTAGTCCAAAATCAGCACCATCGTGATGCCGCCCGCAAACACCCATAAGGTTTCAACTGCGAAATTTGGCACCACGCGGTCATACACGTTCATGGTGAACAGTGGCATTGCCAGCGCTAGAATGTTGATCAAAAGCGCTGCCGCCAAGATATCTTTAAAAATAGGCTTTTGTTCCAGCACGGCACCCCAGAACCAATGCCTTTGTGGCACTTCCACTAACGGCGGCGTGCGTTGATCAAAACGGAAGTGGGGTCGAGAAAATATCGCTACGCCCGTATAGCGATCTTGCAATTCTGCGCGGCTTAATGTCACTGCGCCTTGGCCGCTATCGGGCATCAGCAATTGTGCTTGGGTGCCGTCCGCACTCCATCCCTGCAGCAAACACGCTTCGTTATCTTTCAAAAGTAAGATGACGGGAAATAAGGCGCTTTCAATTTTCGCTAACTCACGCCGCACGACTTTGGCGGAAAAACCCGCATGGGCAGCAGCGCGCGCAAATAAGGAAGGGGTTAGACCTGCCGCTAAAAGCGGTAATCCCGCCGATAATGCGGCGCGTGTACTGGGGCGACCGTGGATGCGCGTGAGTTCAACCAAACAATCCAACAAAGGGTCGCGATGCAACAAATCTTCCCGGATGCCCGCCCCAAAACTGGCAATGACAGGTTTTTCACCCGTCAGATGTATGGTTCGATTTTGTTCTTGCGTCATAACGTGCACACCTTTTAACTGAAGCCATCACCAAGTTTTAACATTTTCGCGCGCAACACAGGTTGCTGCATGTTCACTGGTCTATGTGCATTTTGCCGCTCAATTTACCAACAAGGCTATAGAAGGGCAAACATAATGTCGTAATTGCATAGCGACGTAACATTACTTAACAAATGCAACGAAGCAAACTTCGTTTGACGCGCTTTGCTTTTATGGCTTACCGGTTGATTTATTGATGGCTTTTTCTATCATCTTAAGCCGCAAATCTGCCTCTGCCGTCTGCGCACTGTCCTCTTTTTCGGTTGCAGGCTTTGCCACCTTAGATGGTTCAAACCCTTTGTTGTCCTGTAATTTAACTGCGCGCGAAGTCGGATTGCTGTCGGTACATTCGGTATCGGAGTACACCAGCTTTCCTTTAATCATGCATTTCTTGATGCCAGAATCGACCGTTGCAGCCGCACGTAAATTGCTGTTTTGCCCACTCACTGAATTCCCCGTCGTTCCGCCGGACTGCGTTTGACCAGCCTGCGACCCATCAGTCTGTATGCCACTTGCGTTTTTCAACTCATTTGCAATCACCTGTCCAGATTTGCCCCAACGCGCCCACGTTTCTTGAAACGGCAAGTGCCCATATCGGACGGTGTAAAGAAAACTCAAGCCGACTATCGTTACCAGCATCATGATGATCGAGACCAACCAAAGATTGATCGCGCCGCGTTG
>CAYPNW010000146.1:4475-6153 GCA_964411965.1 uncultured Burkholderiaceae bacterium | reverse complement strand
TGTGCCTACGTTGACGTGCGGCTTGGTGCGCTCAAACTTACCTTTTGCCATTTTAGACTCCTAACGATTGATGAGAACTCAGGCACACGCCCGACAAATTAAACCTAAAAACTGTCTTGGTGCCCTTGACGTGGATTGAACACGTGGCCTCTCCCTTACCAAGGGAGTGCTCTACCACTGAGCTACAAGGGCAGCTTTTGCACTAATATCCACGTGCAAAGAAAAACTTGGAGCGGGTGAAGGGAATCGAACCCTCGTCATAAGCTTGGAAGGCTTCAGCTCTACCATTGAGCTACACCCGCGGGGCTACCACTTCTGCCGCATAATTCTTTCCTTTGGTGGAGGGGGCTGGATTCGAACCAGCGTACTCAGAGAGAACAGATTTACAGTCTGTCGCCTTTAACCACTCGGCCACCCCTCCGCAGGGAACCCCGAATTATGCAGAAGTTCGAAATGTGTGTCAATAGCTTTTTAAATCGTGCGACGTGATTTTATTGTCCGAGCGCCTCCAAACCAAACTTAAGTTTAAAAAATTGCGCTGTCTAGATTCTTAGAAAAGCGCTAAATCAAGGCGTTTGGTCGCAAAATAGCCCGTTTCGTCGCATACCTTCATCAAAAATCCCCCAAAAAGTTACATTACGCTACGCACTTTCTTTGCTAGGGCTTACGCAAAATTGTGTTGGCTAGTTAGCCCTTTACCAATCCTTCATACTTCGCGCGACAAAGGAAACACCATGCTTTCGATTTCCAACTTGAATAAAACCTACGCCAATGGCGTGCATGCTATTAAAAACATAAGTCTCGAAATACCAAATGGCTTATTTGGCCTGCTGGGACCCAACGGCGCAGGAAAGTCCTCCTTGATGCGAACCATCGCTACCTTGCAAGAACCGGACACAGGTAGCATTTCATTTCATGGTTTAGATGTATTAAAAGAAAAGGAAGCCCTGCGTCGACAGTTGGGCTACTTGCCCCAAGATTTCGGCGTGTATCCAAAAGTTACTGCGGAGGATTTGCTCAACCATTTCGCCGTCTTAAAGGGAATCAGCCAACGGGCGGTGCGCAAAGAAATGATCGAAGCCTTGCTGCGCCAAACCAATTTATGGGAAGCACGCAAGCGTGCCTTAGGAACATTTTCTGGCGGTATGCGACAGCGCTTTGGTATTGCACAGGCTCTGATCGGCGCACCCAAATTAGTCATCGTCGATGAACCAACCGCCGGCTTAGACCCAGATGAACGCAATCGCTTCTTGAATCTCTTATCCGAGATCGGCGAAAACGTCGTCATCATTTTATCAACTCATATCGTCGCGGATGTAACTGACTTATGCCCACGCATGGCGATGATAGGGAAAGGTGAAGTCTTGGTGCAAGGCGCACCACAAACCGCAATCGAGACCTTAAAAAACAAAATCTGGCGCAAAAGCGTCACCAAAGCCGAACTTCCCGAATACCAAAAGCAATTCAATGTTCTCGCCACCCGTCTAGTGGGCGGCAAACCGCAAATCAACGTCTTTTCAGATTCTCAACCGGATGACGGCTTTAAGTTGGTTGAGCCTGATTTAGAGGACGTGTATTTCCTGCAGTTACGTGCGAGTCAGCAAAGCACTATGCCTTCAGCTAGCGCTGTAACAAGATAAAAGGGGAAAGACATGTGGTTTGAATTCTTCAAATTCGA
>CAYPNW010000146.1:0-4375 GCA_964411965.1 uncultured Burkholderiaceae bacterium | reverse complement strand
TTTGGCATTATGTTAGGGCCACTCATGCCCTGGGTCGATGCAGCACGGCTTGGCCCATTTAGTTTGCATGCCTACCTGTGGAGTTTTGCAGTTTTGGTGATTCCGAACCTGCTCTTCATTGGCGCATTGCTAATGTTACTGGCTGCCACCACGAGATCGATGCTACTTGTGTACGTAGGTGTGATAGCGTTTTTTGTCCTTTGGGGCGTTGCTGGCGCCTTTACTCGCGATATCAGCAACGAATGGATTGCTGTCTTAATCGATCCATTTGGCGTTCGTTCTTTTGCTCGCACCGTACGTTATTTTTCTGCTGCAGAATCAAATGCGGGCTTACCTGAATTCAAAGGCTTCATTCTAGCCAATCGCGCATTATGGACAGCGGTTGCGTTAGTTTTCTTCGCGGCTACTTTGTTGCTGTTTAAGCCGCAGCGTGCAGGTACTGGGAAACGCTTAGTAGGAACCAACAAGCCAAACAACGCAAAAGCCGAAACTGTGCGCACAAATACTCCCGTTTCGCGCATTACACCTATGTTTAGCTCAACGACAGCATGGGCGCAGTGTTGGTCAATCTTCCAGTTTGACGCCAAAGCCGTCTTTAAAAGCGTGCCATTTTTAGTGATGCTGTTATTCGCAATCTTGAACTTTGTTGGAAGTGTGACGCAAGGCGGATTGATTTATGGCACAGCCGTTTATCCAGTGACCCGCACCATGCTAGACGTGTTGAATGGCAGCTTCAATTTTATGTTGATTATCATTTTGACCTTTTACGCTGGCGAATTAATTTTCAAAGAACGTCAAGCCAAAATAGCCGATGTTGTCGATGCGATGCCGGTACCGAACTGGGCACCGTTAGTGGCTAAGAGTGCTGCCTTAGTTGGCGTGATAATTGCCTTCTTGGCGGCCGGCGTGATTGCAGCAATTTGCTTCCAACTCATCAAAGGCGGTGCGCCAATTGAGCTTTCTTTGTATATCAAGGGCATCTTACTTTCTTCAGCGCCATTTTTATTGCTAGGGCTGACAGCAGTAGCGTTGCAGGTATTCACAAATAACAAGTTTATCGGCTACCTCTTAATGATCGTACTGTTGATTTCGCAGATTGTTTTCAGCATTGTCCATTTAGAGCACAACCTTTATAGCATTGGTGGATTGCCTTCGATTCCTTATTCGGACATGAACGGCTACGGTCATTTTCTTGAAGGCTGGCGTTGGTTCGCCGCGTACTGGGGCTTTTTTGTTCTCGCGCTGTTGGTCGTGGCGCAGGCTTTTTGGGTGCGTGGTTTGTCAAATGACTTTACAACTCGCACGCGACTTGCACTTCAGAACCTGAAGGGGCGTTCTGGTTGGGCATTGGCGCTGTGCTTGTGCGGCTTTGTTGGCACCGGCGGATGGATTTTCTACAACACCAATGTCCTCAATACTTACCTTCCTAGCGATGCACGCATGGATTTGCAGGCTAACTACGAAAAAAAGTTCAAGCAATACCAAGATCTACCTCACCCCAAGTTAACTGATGTTCGAGCAGAGGTTGATATTTTCCCTGCCGAGCGCAAAGTCAACATTGCGGGGCATTACATCTTGCAGAACCGCACTGATAAACCACTTGATACGCTGCGTATACAACATGATATCGAGGTAAAAACCACCTGGCGCAATTTGCCACCTCATCAAGTGAAACTCGATGAACCCAAATACGGTTTTCAAATTCTGCAATTGGCCACGCCATTGGCACCAGGCGATCAATTAGCCTTGGATTTCGATGTCGTTGTCACCAATCCCGGCTTTACCAATAGTGGCGCACCAAACTCGATTCATCTCAACGGCACGTTTTTCAATAACGCGAATTTCTTCCCCCATTTTGGCTACAACAACAACGTTGAGCTCATCGATAGGAATGAACGGCGCAAACGCGGTTTAGGTGAACCCACCCGTATGGCAAAACTCGAAGACCAAGCGGCGCGGGCGAATAACGTGTTCGGTGCGGAAGCGGATTGGATCAATTTTGAAACCACGGTCTCCACCAGTACCGACCAAATCGCACTGGCACCGGGGTATTTGCAAAAAACTTGGGAAGAAAACGGACGGCGTTATTTCCATTACAAAATGGATCAACCGATGGTGTCTTTCTTTGCCTATCTGTCAGCGCGATGGGAGGTGAAAAAGGGCCTGTGGAAAGGCCTGCCGATAGAGATTTACTACGACAAAAAACATGCTTACAACGTCGATAAAATGATCGAAGGAACACAAAAGTCGCTCGACTATTTCACTACGCAATTCACGCCTTATCAACATAAACAAGTACGGATTTTGGAGTTTCCGTCATACCAAACATTTGCGCAATCGTTCGCCAATACCATACCGTTTTCTGAAGGCATAGGCTTTATTGCTGACCTGCGCAACAAGGACGATGTTGACTACGTGTTTTATGTCACAGCGCACGAAGTCGCGCACCAGTGGTGGGGACATCAAGTCGTTGGTGCGGCCACGCAAGGCTCGACCATGTTGATTGAAAGTTTGGCGCAGTATTCCGCCATGATGGTCATGGAAAAGGAATATGGCAAAGAAAAAATGCGGCGCTACCTCAAATACGAACTTGATCGTTATTTGAGTAGCCGCGCGGGCGAGCAGGTGGAAGAGCAGCCCTTGTATCGAGTCGAAAATCAGCAATATATTCACTACCGCAAGGGCAGCTTGGTGTTCTACCGTTTGCGTGATGAAATCGGCGAAGACGCGCTAAATCGCGCGCTGCAACGCTTTTTAAAAGCCAATGCCTTTCAAACCGCGCCCTACACGAATAGCCAAGCTTTACTGGACATGATTCGCGCCGAGGCACCACAAGACAAACAGGCCTTAATTACCGATCTGTTTGAAAAGATTGTGTTCTACGACAATCGCGTGGTCGAAGCCAAAGCGAATAAACGCGCCGATGGGTTATGGGATGTCACCATGAAATTACATCTGGCGAAATTTGAGGCGGACGGCAAAGGCAAAGAAACTGCGCGCAGCTATGACGAACCAGTCGAAATTGCCGTCTTTGCGCGTGCCAAAGGTGCCAAGGAAAAAGACGAGCGGGTCTTGTTCATCGAGAAACGCGTACTACAAGGCAACGAGCCCAGCGTGACCATCACCGTCAAAGAAGAGCCGTTTGAAGTTGGTGTAGACCCTTACAACAAAATGATTGATCGCGTGTCACGCGACAACCGCAAGGAGATCACGCTAAGCGACAAGTAAATTAACAAGAAACTTCAATTTGCTGTGTTGACCTTCTTGCAGGTTGTTGAAGGTCAATACGGCGCATTGCAACTTGTGCGTATAATCAACTCTTCATCATGAGGGAGTAGCCGCTTTTCCAACAAAGGAAAAGCAACGCGTCAACATACTTGATTCGACCAAACAGTCGATCATGGCGCTGAACCCAGATTTTCCGTTAGGCGCGCTTGCAGCGCTATTTGTGACCTAGCGGCGCATTTTTGGCCATTTTTGTTGCTCTTCGTTGTCAATAGCTCGCTATTGACGCCTCAGTCGCAACAAAACTGCCTCAAAAAATGCATCCGCCATGATCACAAATCCTAATGAAAAATCTGGGTTGAATCAAAAACATATTTGATCTGGCGAGACTTTTGATATTTTCAGCATTGCTACCTAGGGATGGGCGAATGCTGTCTGTATCATTAGTTCTACTTAACTACTCGCCCTTCCCGCACACAATTATGGAAGCTTTTCTCGTCTCTACCCTCGCCGTTGCCGTGGGTGAAATCGGTGACAAAACCCAATTGCTGGCATTACTGCTCGCTGCGCGCTATAAAAAGCCCGTGCCGATTATTCTTGGCATTCTTGTCGCCACACTGGCTAACCATGCGCTGGCAGGGTTTTTTGGGCAATGGGTCGTGCAGCACGTTTCGCCAGATGTCATGCGCTGGGCCTTGGGCTTATCCTTCTTGGGTATCGCCGCGTGGACCCTGAAGCCGGACGAAATGGACTCTACTTCAATTAACGACGGAAAATATGGTGTTTTCCTGCTGACCTGCGTGACATTTTTTCTCGCCGAGATTGGCGACAAAACACAACTCGCCACCGTGGCGCTTGCAGCAAAGTACGACAACTTAACTTTGGTCATCGCAGGCACCACTTTGGGTATGATGTTGGCAGATGTGCCTGCCGTGCTCCTAGGCAAAATTGCTGCGCCGAATTTTCCGTTTCATATCGTGCGTTGGATTGCAGCGGCGTTGTTCGCAATACTTGGCTGCTTGGTTTTGTTTGGTGTGAATCTGTCTTTGTTCTAAGCGGCTTCAGATATATACTATATTGGGTATAGAACTCTTGCGCTTGTAGAATAAGCGCAAGAAGTAGTAAAAATAACGATACTCCCATTTTATTT
>CAYPNW010000145.1:2526-6172 GCA_964411965.1 uncultured Burkholderiaceae bacterium | reverse complement strand
GTGTTGTCCAACCCCTTAAAACTTAAGCTGGGGCCGTATTCGTTCGACTCGGCGGTGTGGTTGTACACCACGTCGAGGATAACTTCGATGCCCTGTGCATGCAGGTTTTTAACCATGTTACGAAATTCATTGCGCACGCTTTCGCCATGTTGGCGCGCCGCAAAACGGGGGCTGGGACAAAAGAATCCCAAACTGTTATAGCCCCAATAATTGCTCAGTTGTAGTCCGTGCAAACGCTCTTCATCCAGATGAAAATGGACTGGCAATAAACTCACTGCCGTAACACCCAATTGCTTCAAATACGCGATGCTGCTGGGATGCCCTAAACCAGCATAAGTGCCGCGTAAGGCGGGCGGGAGGTGCGGATTCAGGGTACTAAATCCCTTTAGGTGCAACTCGTACAGAACGGTTTTGTCCATGGGTGTAGCGGGTGCGGCATCGTCACACCAATTGAACTCATCATCGGGCACGCGGGCTTTCAGTGCAAATGGTCCGTTGTCACGTTCGTCCATGACCATGGTATTACCGCGTTGATGATCAAGATGTTCGTCGCGCCATTCAAAATGGCCAACAATTTCACGTGCGTACGGATCAAGCAAGCATTTGTGCGAATTGAATCGCAAGCCATGTTCCGGTTGCCATTTGCCGTAGCAACGCCAGCCATAAATGAGGCCGGGTTTGGCGTCAGGTAAGTACCCGTGCCAGATATCATTGGTGCATTCGTTAAGCCGATAACGCGCCGTTTCGTGCTGGCCTGATGCGTCATACACACACAACTCAATCGCGCTGGCTTGGGACGAAAACACGGCGAAATTGATTCCCTTCGCATCAGCTTGCGCGCCTAAGGGATAGGGACGACCCGCTTGTAAGGTGCCAAACAGGGTCTGTAGTTTTTGGGTTTCGGCGACTAAACGATTTTGAAACAAGTCTAACGCTCCCACTTAAAAAATACCGTCGCAAGCGGCGGCACGTCTATCGTGATTGACCACGCTTGCTGATGGCTGGAAATCGCTTCTGCTTTGGCTGCGCCCAATGGCGTGCCGACGTTGCTGCCACCATAATGGGCGGCGTCCGTATTTAAGCATTCGCGGTAAGTGCCAAGTTGCGGCACACCCATACGCAAACCCAAATGCGGCATGGGGGTGAAATTGCACACGATGAGCATCAAGGCATCGCCTTTTTTGTTGCGCCTTACGAAGCTTAAAATGGAACGTGCCTTGTCTTGGTAGTCTATCCATTCAAAGCCTTGTTCCGCGCAATCGAGACTGTATAAAGCATCGTCGCTTTGGTATAGCCGATTCAGATCGCGCACCAAGTTCTGCACGCCTTGATGCTTGGCATCATTTAACAAATGCCAAGGCAAATTCTGGTCGTGATTCCATTCCGTGGTTTGGGCAAATTCGCAGCCCATGAACAATAATTTTTTGCCAGGGTGGGCAAACATGAAACCATAATAGGCACGCAAATTCGCGAATTTTTGCCACTCGTCGCCGGGCATTTTCGCTAGCATCGACCCTTTGCCATGCACCACTTCATCATGCGAGATCGGTAGCACAAAATTTTCGTTAAACGCGTAGACCAAACCGAAAGTCATCTCGTCGTGATGATATTGGCGATGTATCGGGTCGCGTGCCATGTAGCACAAGGTATCGTGCATCCAGCCCATATTCCACTTGAAATTAAAACCCAAGCCGCCCACGCTAGTAGGGCGCGATACATGCGGAAATGAAGTGGATTCTTCTGCCATGGTCATCGCGCCGGGGCGCTGTTCAGCAATCACCTCGTTGACGCGCTTTAAAAACGCGATGGATTCTAAATTTTCGCGCCCGCCATGAATATTTGGAATCCACTCACCCTCTTTGCGACTGTAGTCGCGATACAGCATCGAAGCGACAGCATCGACGCGCAAACCGTCCACATTAAATTGCTCCAGCCAGTACAGCGCATTACCCACTAAGAAATTTCTCACCTCATTGCGACCAAGGTTGTAGATCAGCGTGTTCCAATCATTGTGGAAGCCTTCCCGTGGATCGGCATGTTCGTATAAATGTGAACCATCAAATTGCGCAAGGCCGTGTGCATCGCTAGGAAAATGGGCGGGCACCCAATCGACGATCACGCCTAGCCCAGCGGCGTGACAGGCTTGCACGAATTGGCGTAGGCCTTTTGCATCACCATGTCGGGCAGTTGGCGCGTACAAGCCCACTGGCTGATAGCCCCACGAGCCATCGAACGGATATTCACTAATCGGTAAAAGCTCTATGTGCGTGAAGCCCATATCAAGTGCATAGGGAATCAATGTCTGCGCAAGCTCTGCCCAATCCATCCAACGTGCGCCCTCTTCCGAACTAGCGCGCCATGAAGCTAGATGCACTTCATAAATGCTAATGGGTGCGTCGACGGCATTGGCTTGCTGCCGTTCTGAAGGGGAAACCAAGGTGGGAAATGGCGCAGCAATAATGCTGGCCGTGGCTGGCCTCAATTCCGCTGCAAACGCATAAGGGTCTGCTTTGAGCGGCAACAGTGCACCATTTTCCGCGATGATTTCGTATTTATATTGGGTACCCACATTCACATCGGGTACGAAAATCTCCCAAACACCGCACTCACGTCGCAGACGCATAGGATGCCGCCGCCCATCCCAGTGATTGAAATCCCCCACCACACTGACCCGCAATGCACTGGGTGCCCAGACGGCAAAGCGCACGCCACGTGCACCTAAAAGTTGCTCAGGATGGGCACCTAAAATTTGATAAGGGCGAAGATGCTTGCCTTCCGCTAAGAGCCAACTATCATCCGCACTCAAGATGGGAGGGAAACGATACGGGTCATCGATTTGCGAGGTGCTGGTATCGCGCCACAGTACGGCTATTCGATACTCTTTTCCCGTCGCTAAAGTACCAGAAAAGAAGTCGGTATTCCCGTGCCGCTTCATGAGACCGATAGGCTCGTCCGTTAGCGGGTCAATCAGTTGCACACTGAGCGCTTGCGGCAAAAAGGTACGTACAGAAACCTTGCCATCGGCTTGTAGATGCGGGCCCAAAACGGAAAACGCATCACTATGCCGCGCCGAGCAAATGAGGTCGATATCGGTTTCCAACGCCATGCGACTTACTCCTCAATGGGTAGCTGTAGCTGCAGCTCTGCCACATGCACTGCAAGCACCATTAACACTATTAGCACTACAAGCACCGCTAGCTATTTATGCGGGTTTCGTTTGTATCTGCCAAATCTCTTTCGCATATTCTCGAATGGTGCGGTCAGATGAAAATACGCCCATATTGGCGAGGTTGGCAATCACCCGATCTAGCCAGACCTGCGGTTGGCGATAAACATTGTCTACTTCCGTTTGCGTTGCAGTATACGAGGCGTAATCCGCCAACAAACAATATTGATCACCACCACCCAATAAAGTATGCACCAAAGAAGCATATCGATGGGGTTCACCCGGTGAAAATTGTCCACTACCAATGGCATCCAGCACATCTTTAAGCTGCTGGTTCTGGTTATAAATGGCCATGCTGTCGTAGCCATCGCGCTTAAGTGCTAGAACTTCGGGGGTTTTTAGGCCAAAGATAAATATATTGTCGTCGCCGACGTTTTCGCGAATTTCAATATTCGCACCGTCGTCCGTACCTATGGTGAG
>CAYPNW010000145.1:0-2426 GCA_964411965.1 uncultured Burkholderiaceae bacterium | reverse complement strand
CGCCGACGTTTTCGCGAATTTCAATATTCGCACCGTCGTCCGTACCTATGGTGAGCGCGCCATTCATCGCCAATTTCATATTTCCAGTGCCCGAGGCTTCTGTCCCTGCAGTGGAAATTTGCTCCGACAAGTCCGCGCCAGGCATGATGATTTCTGCCACTGATACACCGTAATTAGGAATAAAAATCAGTTTGAGTTTATCGCCTATGCGCGGATCATTATTGATGACACTACCGATATCATGGATTAAGCGAATAATCGATTTTGCAGTGACGTAGGAAGAGGCCGCCTTGCCTGCAAAAATAACGGTGCGCGGCACCCACGGCGCATTGGGGTTGGCGAGAATCGCTTGGTAACGCGTTACCACATGCAGTACGTTCAGAAGTTGGCGTTTGTATTCATGGATACGTTTGACTTGAATATCAAACAAGCTTTCGGCACTTACTTTCACCCCAGTGGTTTTCAAAATATGCGCCGCCAGCCGCGCTTTATTCGCGCGTTTTATGGCGACTAATTCAGTGCGGAAGTTGGCGTCTTTCGCATGATTTTGCAGTTGCTTCAACTGATCAAAATCAGATCGCCAAGAGCTGCCGATGCTACGATCAAACAAATTCGCCAAGGCAGGATTGCACTGCGCCAGCCATCGTCTAGGTGTTACGCCATTCGTCATATTCGTAAAGCGATCTGGCCACAGTGCGGCGAAATCAGAAAACAAATTTTCGACCAATAAGCGCGAATGTAAAGCCGAGACGCCATTAATTTTATGGCTTGCGACGATGGACAAATTGGCCATGCGCACACTACGCTCGCCGTGCTCATCGATCAACGATAAGCGCGCGAGGAAGTCGTGGTCGCCAGGCCGCACTTTTGCCGCGGCTTGCAAAAATTCGAAATTGATCATGTAGATAATTTCCATGTGGCGCGGCAGCAAATGCTGCATCAAGCTCACCGGCCATGTTTCTAATGCCTCCGGCATGAGAGTGTGGTTCGTGTAAGAAAAAGTTTTCTCACAAATTGCCCACGCTTCACGCCACGGCATGGCATGGGTATCCACCAAAACGCGCATCAACTCCGCCACACTGATGGCAGGGTGCGTGTCATTTAAGTGTATCGCTACTTTTTCCGCGAGGTTCTTGAGCGTGCCATTTTCTTCCAAATGACGTTGGACGAGATCTTGAATCGCAGCAGAAACAAAAAAGTACTCTTGTTTTAAACGTAATTCTTTCCCCACCGCAGTACTATCGTTGGGGTACAGTACCCAAGAAATATTGTCGCAAGCGTCCCGCCCTGCTGCCGCACGGGCATACTGACCTGCGTTAAAGGCTGCCAAATCAATATGTTCAGGGGCACTGGATTTCCATAACCTGAGTGTACTGACGCGCTCCGTACCATGCCCCGGTATTACAATGTCAAATGCTTTCGCCTGCACCTGCAAAGCTGGTACCCAATGTGGTGTGCCGTCATGTTGTTCAACGTAGCCACCGAAACCCACTACATAATGGATGTCGGGACGGGGAAATTCCCATGGCGTGCCATTGGCCAACCATGCATCGGGCTGTTCAGTCTGCGTGCCATCTTGTATGACTTGTTTAAACATACCAAATTCGTAGCGCAGACCGTAGCCAAACGAAGGCAATTCTACCGTCGCCATGGAATCCAAAAAGCAAGCTGCCAAGCGCCCCAAGCCGCCGTTACCCAGTGCTGCATCAAGTTCCGCGTCGACCACGTTTTCTAGTGTATTTGCGCGCTGTTGTAATTGCTGTGCTGCCGCGCCAGTGAGCTGCAAGGCCGCTAATGCATTAGACAGGGTACGACCAATTAAGAACTCCATCGACAAATACACGACGCGGCGCGCTTTTGATGCCCGGTCTGCTTCCGCACCCGCCACCCAGCGGCGTGCGAGCTCTTCCCGTGCCGCCGAGGCGACCGCTCGCATCAATTCAGCATCATTTGCGCGATTCGCTGGGCTCGCTTGTAAATTCGTCAGACGATCATCCAAAGCCAAATCTTGCGACAGATGGGCATGAGCTTGCTGAGCGGTCAAAGCCATTGCGATGTCCTTTAGTTTCAAAAAATACGGAGAGAAGTCTAACAATGCGAAAAGTCACATTCTTAGCGCGCATGCGAAAAAGTGAAGCGAATTCAATTACTCGCAATCTGGTTGGCGAATAATAATGTTGCTAGACTACATTTTACACATTTGAATATGTAATTCAATTACATGCGCCAAAAAAAGAAGCTCGACCAACAATTTCTTTTGAAAAAGCAGCGGCTTACTTGGTTCAGTTTAGGAAATGAAATGCTGCGTTTTTTAAACCGCCTCCCCAAACGCAAAAAAACGCACTTGTCGCATAAAACGCGCAAGAAAAATGGTTTAATCCTTCCCTGCTCAACTGCAACAAGGAAAACACATGTTTCGAGTCATG
>CAYPNW010000144.1:0-6286 GCA_964411965.1 uncultured Burkholderiaceae bacterium | reverse complement strand
ATTCGCTTTATTCTTAACTGCGACTTTTTTCAGGACGATTAACTATGTTTGCCAAATCCCATACCCTCGCCCATATTGACCCAGATCTTTTCAAAGTAATTCAGCAAGAAAACCACCGCCAAGAAGAACACATCGAACTCATCGCTTCGGAAAACTACACCTCGCCGGCCGTGATGGAAGCGCAAGGTTCTCAACTCACCAATAAATATGCTGAGGGTTACCCAGGTAAGCGCTATTACGGCGGCTGCGAATACGTAGACGTGGTCGAGCAATTAGCGATTGATCGCTTAAAGCAGATTTTTGGTGCGGAAGCCGCCAATGTGCAACCCAATTCAGGCTCGCAAGCTAATCAGGGCGTATTTTTCGCCGTTTTGAAACCGGGCGACACCATCATGGGCATGTCCTTGGCTGAAGGCGGCCATTTAACACACGGCATGCCGCTGAACATGTCAGGTAAATGGTTTAACGTGGTGTCATACGGCTTGAACGCGAAAGAAGAAATCGACTACGAGGCCATGGAAAAACTGGCGCGTGAAAGCAAACCCAAATTGATCATCGCTGGTGCATCTGCGTATTCCTTGCGGATTGATTTTGAACGTTTTAGCCGCATCGCCAAAGAGGTTGGCGCGTATTTCATGGTGGACATGGCGCACTACGCGGGCTTGATCGCTGCAGGCGTTTATCCTAACCCTGTGCCTTTCGCCGATTTCGTGACATCAACCACACATAAATCCTTGCGCGGCCCACGTGGTGGCGTTATTTTGATGAAGGCAGAATTTGAAAAAATCATCAACTCCGCGATTTTCCCTGGTTTGCAAGGTGGCCCGTTGATGCATGTGATCGCTGGCAAGGCCGTGGCGTTCAAAGAAGCATTGAATCCTGAATTCAAAGCCTACCAAGAACAAGTCGTGAAGAACGCCGATGCTTTAGCGAAAACCTTGATTTCACGCGGCTTGCGCATCATTTCGGGTCGTACTGAATCGCATGTGATGTTGGTTGACTTGCGCTCCAAAAATATTACCGGCAAAGCGGCCGAAGCCATCCTCGGCACAGCACACATCACGTGTAATAAAAACTCCATTCCGAACGACCCAGAGAAACCATTCGTGACATCAGGCATACGCTTAGGCAGCCCAGCGATGACCACGCGCGGTTTTAAAGAAGCGGAAGCGGTAAAGGTAGGAAATTTGCTGGCAGACGTACTCGATAATCCGCATGACGCGGCAACCATTGAGCGCGTTAAAGCGGAAGTAAAGTTATTGACGGATGCATTCCCTGTTTACGGAAAATAAATCCAAGCGGTATAGCTTGCGTAAGCTCGTTTAACGACGAATTTTTACCAAGTAGTAAAGGCGAGATGCGCGGTATTTTGTTTGTGCCACGCATCTCTCAAGAGATTGGGTTTGACAGTTTGAGAACCCGCGCATGTAGACATACCCCGCCTAGTAAATTTAGCTTTACGCTTATAATTAAAGCGAAAATAGGCATTAAATTTCAAAGAAAAGTGGGAGTATATTAAAAAACTTCTCAGAATTTGTAGCAGTTAAACAGCAACTCTTCGAGCATCAACACCAAACACCTAACAAACCACCGCAATGAAATGTCCCTACTGCCATAACGACGACACTCAAGTCATCGACACCCGCGTGCCAGAGGAAGGCAACACCATTCGTCGTCGGCGGCGTTGTGGCAATTGCGATAAGCGTTTCACCACCTACGAACGGGTCGAGCTCGCGATGCCCGTCATCGTCAAAAAAAATGGCAGCCGCACGGAATACGAAACCCCAAAACTACGCGCCAGCCTCATGCTCGCCTTGCGCAAACGACCTGTTTCCGCAGAAGCCGTCGACGTCGCCATACAACGCATAGAAGACAAACTCTTAGCCAGCGGCGAACGCGAAGTCATATCCGGCTACGTGGGCGAATTAGTCATGCGAGAACTAAAACGCCTAGACAAAATCGCCTATATCCGCTTCGCGTCGGTGTATAAGAGTTTTGAAGATGTGTCGGAATTTGTGGAAGCGATTCAGGAGGTGAAGAAGGTAGATGGCAAGCGTACACCTAAATCCTGATTACGATTTCCATTACTTTGATGCTATTGACGGGGAAGCCGTTGCGGGTGGCGGGTTTAAATTCTGTGGCAAGAATTGTTGCCTTCAACTTTTCTGCAAAGCTTGGCACATTGATTAGAAGTACTTTCACATCTTGGACGACACCATCGCGGCCAACATAGACTTCGACTTTTGCATTAATCTCAAGCAAGATTGCAGCGTCACTTGGCACCACGAAATCGTGGAGTGGGAAAGCGCTCCGGCTTAGCTCGTCGAATCGAAAATAACGCTCTGCGCCAGCATTAGGATTAATGATGCGATAGTCGTCAGAAAGTTCGGGGAGCGGAATGTCGACACCTGGTGGCTCGCTCAATTGTTGCTCTTCAAATATGCGCTGATTGACCGCGTCAGCACCTAGATTTTGAGAACCGCGTTCAGAAAGCGTCACATCATAAATTGGCTGGCCGGCGATTGCCGAAACAACAGGCACTTCGTCGGTTGGAGGCAGAATTGGCTTTACACTTGCATAGAAAATCGCGCCTAAGTGAAAACAAAATACGGCAAGGAAAACCAATGTTGACTTATATTTCTCAGCAAACAAAGTAACACCATCGCCTAACGACAGCTCACGAGCGACACAAAGACCCCCAACCTCATACCGCGTCAACGAGCCCAGCAATCAGTCCTTGTATTTGAGGCTAGTGAACGTTGTCCCACGCTATTAAGAATGAAGTTACCGCAGGCATCATTCGCCATGGCATTTCGCCGCGTCGCAGTCAAAGTAAATGTCTGCGACTGGGCACCGGGCAAAGTCAAGGTGATTTGATAAAAGGCTGTCGCCGCAGTGCTTGTCCTAGGCGACAAAACCAATCCCGAATTCAGGAACGCTGCTGCCGCATCATAGTTGTTATTTTGCGAGTAGAAGCGTTCCATCCATTGCGCAGACTCGAGAAGGACTGCCTGCGCATCGGCACGTCTGCCACGAGCAACTTGTTGCAGGTAGCTCGGAACAGCGATTGCAGCTAACACTGAAATGATGACTGTCACAATCATCGCTTCAACAAGCGTGAATCCGTTTTTGGAATTGCTAAGCGTTCTCGCTAACATTGCTGCTCTTGACATACAAGTCCTTTCTATTGTCCGTCGCGTGTTATTTCACGCCAGTAAATTCGACGCTCTTTGTTTTTACATCCTGATACTGTCTCTTCTGTCGCACCTGACTTTAAACGCGTCAACTCAATGTCCTTACATTCGTTTTCTCTTTTCCGTTTTTCTGCAGGAGTTGTTGGACAAGCTGCGCCAGTACATGGCTTCTTCGCTGGATTTGAGATAACTGCAGAGCCAGACACTCCTTGCCTCAAAATGGCACCAGACGAGCTTTCAGTACCACCAGATGGAACCGCTATTTTATCGAGGTTGTTCACACGACCATTTCCGTCTGTATCAAAATTCCGCTCTGGAGGACGCCCAGTTATAGGGTCAACGATATTTAAAACAATGCCAGTATCGGCTCTACAAACCGCTCCACCAGACAAATTGAATACGGTATTGAAAACCAAAGATTCATCATCGTTGAAAAACACATTAAATACTCCCTTTTCCGCGGCAAAGGGCAAGTCGTAATACCAACCATCTTTGACCGCCCAATCAATATTCACGTAAGTCCCCGTGCGGAAGTTGCCGTTTGCAGACAGAACTGTCCCGGTTCCTTGGGCGACCAAGCGTGTTCGATCGGATGAAAGCGGATAGGTAACGCCAGTCGGGTATGGTGTTGGTCTATCCCAAATACCATACAAAGTCTGCTGAGATGTATCGGCTAAATCGGCCGCTGCCAAAGATTTTCCCGTAATGAAATTCACCATAACGCCGCCGAAGGGGTGGGCAATTGCGGTGACCGAAGTCGTTACCGGTTGCGGAACCAATGCTGGCACGGGAGATGATTGCGGGAAAGCAGCGGAGAATAAACGGCGATAGCTGGAGCTCCAACCACTCGCCGGCCCTCGCACATCGACACGCCACAAATTCCCCTTCAGATCTGCCGCGTACAAAAAGTCAACATTGCCGTCGTTATCTATATCAAATGGTGTCACTGTGCCCAAGCCATTGTTCGGACCCGCGCCGCGGCAAAGATCATCTGTCAGCAGGACAGTTGTGCCGCAGCCAGCATCGAAAAGTGGAATTTTTACATAATCACGTGTACCACCTGCATTAGTCGGTAACCAAGTATTTCCCGGCCCAGTCGGTCCCTCCAAAAACAACACATACAAGACGGCACCACCGCTTCCTACGCGCGAATCTGGCACGCCTTTGTTGTCGGCACTATTGTCACTGCCGTAGCCATTTCCGATCAGTACCGCCCAACGCCCATTTTCCATGCGCGCTATCTGGCGAGGTGAGTTTGTTTGTGAATTAACCGTCGGGTTTCCAATGAAATTGCCAAAGTCTCTATCGTCTTCTTCTGAAAACTCCCATTTGAAAATATTGTTCGCATTTCCCTCAGAAAAAGCAGCGGGATTAGTTACATCCAAAGCAAAAATCCCTTGCCCACCACGACCTAGCGACCCTACCAAAAATGTTTTCCAGCCGCCTACATTCGCATCCCCAGCGAACAGGGCACCGTCAACAAAGGTTCTGGTTGTATAAGCAGGGTCGGTAAGTTTAACCAGATTTTTATAGACCGCATTTGGGACGAAACCTAACACCTCTGCACCGGTAGTAGCATTGAAACCGTGTAACAATCCATCATTCGCACCGACATAAACAACCGGTGTGCGCCCTAAATTCGCGGCTAAGAACGCTCGATAGCCAGGATAAGAAACGTCAGAATAGGCACCGTTTGGTGCGGCAACGTACCAAGGCGTTGAATTTATGATGTCGCCCAATAACTCAATTCGCCGCCGGAAAAACCCCGCCGCTGTTTCGTTACTGCGATCACCCCTCAGATAAGCCAAGCGGTCCGGTCCACGAGTGTCAACAAAATTTGTAACGGTGGTATTTAGAGCCAAACGTTGCGCCGTGGATAAATTAGTGTTACTCCATTGAAATGGCCTGCCAACTCCACCGTTATTTGTAATAATCGTTCGACTGCCTGGACCACGGGCAGTAAGCTGGCTCGCCGCTGTCCAGTTCGGCGTCGCAGCTTGGGTACCAAATTGATCAACCGTGTAGGCAGAAATATCACCACGACCAAAATCGGTGGTTGTATTGGTGTAGGTTGTAAGGAAAATTTGCCCACCAGCAGAAACCCGACTACCCGTGACTGCTGGCGCTGTACCGCCAGAAGTTACGAGCTGCGATAAGATAGAACGAATGGATTCTTCCAATTGAGCGGGGTTCACCGCGAAAAAGTAGGCATCGGGCGTGCCATCAGCGCCAGGATTACCATTTGTTTGTTTTGTATCCCATTGTGCAGGACTGAGTGCCACGCCTGGAGTATAGGTTCCTTCAAATTTGCCATATTTTGCTGCATAAAATAACGGATCGCGTAATGACGCACCTGCTGTAGCCGCGCCAGTTACATTAAACGTTGCTGTTTTCACACCATCACCGGCATTACAATTATTACAGCCACCGGTTGCATTTAAATTGGCTCCAGCAAAAGCATTAGGCGGATTTGGGTCGTTATAAACCAATCCATATGCGCCACCTTGATAGTGCGGGCCATCACCAGTGTCGGTACCCGAAATAACAAAACCCATGCCTTGTTGGTTCGCAGACGCAGCACCAATAACCCGCGTAGACACAGTGATTTGATTGCCCGCAATACTAAAGCCCATCAGACCCCAAACGTCTTGGTCGTAGTCGCCGCCCTGCTCACTGTCTTCCCACTGCACAATATAACTACCACCAATTAACTTATTAGCTGGTGGGGGCGTGCGCACTTCCGACACAATACGGAAATCAACCAAAGTCCCCGCGCCTACATTGGCACCACCGAGGTTTAGACGATAAGAAGGTTGAATCACTACCTTTCTACCATTCACTTCGGTTTCAATAGTTGGTACGCCAGTGGACAACGCTACGCTGTATGTATTCACACGAAACGCGCTAGTGTTGCCGGCTGGTATAGGAAAATCAGTGCGTATCGGGTTGGTGTGCGCATACAAAGCCGCAGCTGCTAGTCTATATGAACCATAAAATGTTGGTGCTTCTGGACAAACGCCCGTTACAGATGCCAGTGACGTGAGGGTTTTCGCAGTACAAAGATTATTGTTATTGGCTGCACCGCCAGTACC
>CAYPNW010000143.1:0-6328 GCA_964411965.1 uncultured Burkholderiaceae bacterium | reverse complement strand
CGGGTCTATCGAATAGCGCAATTGCTCTGGTGGTGCAGAGCCAAAAGCCCATGCATTTTCTGTTAAGTTGAGCTGCTTAAGTCTGTCTTGCATCAAACTGAGCGACTGTTCGTCGGCAAACATATCGGTGCTGATGGTGACGATTTTGAGCTTTTTCGTTGTGCGTTTTTTGTCGGCTAAATTGCGCAAACTGGTCTGGCAGTATTCGCAGTCAAGCGACCAAAGCACCAAAACAAAGGGCTGACCTTGTTGGGCGTTGATAATGTTTTTGAGGCTAGTTGGCTCGAACGCTTTTGGTACGGTTTGCGCATCGTAGGTTTTTGCACTGACTGAGAAAGCGGCTATCCAACACAAAACCACGCACAAGGCACGCGCAGAACACAAGTTTTTGAGTGGCAAATGCATCGTTATGCTCATTTTTTAGTCGCTTCGTCAGAAAATGTTTCAGCATCAATCGCAACAATTTGCATGCCTTCTGCCAGCGTTTGCCAGGCGAGATAAATGTTCTCTTGGTGGGCGACTAAATGCGGCTGGTCTGAGTGAGATGCGGTAGTGGCAAGCTTCTTATCCAACCAAGTTTTTCCTGCGTCGTTTGAAAAACGGGCTGCAATTTTGGTCAGATTTCCATCAAACTCTTTCCATACCAAGGCCACTTTACTGCCTCTGACCATCACTTCTGCATGTGATGCTTGTGCAGAACCCAAACGCACGGGCGTGGAAAGTTTGCCCGCCGTGTCCGTTTTCGCATAAAAAACGCCGCCTTCACCTGTTTTAACATTGAACCATGTTTGATAACGCGTGCCATCTGCGCCAAACGCTAACGAAGGTCCATGATGTGGACACGCATCCACGCGCCAATCATCAAAACTGACCCGTTGGAATAAGTTGGCATGGCCCATTGGGGTAAGCACAGCCATCGCATGATCACGGCTATTCGGCTCAAAAATATGACGCCACATGGCAACGGGCGCGCCGCTTTCGTTCAAGCCCAAAGCAATGCGGCAGCATTCACAAGTATGGTCGGCCAGTTTCCATTCAGGTTGAAAATTGGCGCCATTGTCGTTTGACATCGCCACATAAATTGCCGCACCTCGATAACTTTCCTTACGTAATTTGGCCGCTTCTAAATCGCGCTTGTCGATCCACGCGATAAAAATTCGTCCCTTACCATCAACGATCATGGATTCGAAACGGTGCGTAATTTCATCTCGATCTTGATGCACAGTGAGCGGTGCAGAGAAATGCTGTCCGCCATCAAGTGAACGCAAAAAACGAATTTCACCCGAATACGGTTTGCTGAGCGGCTTGGTATAAGCGATAAACATCGCACCGTCTTTTCCGAACGCGAGTTTCGGGCGATTTTCACCATCTGCGGAAATCGTTTCTGGTGTGGTTTGCACGCGCTTCGGTGCCGACCAAGTTTTACCTAAATCAGCGGAAGAGCGCAGCACCACGTATTGCGCTTTGCCCGTGGCGTCGGCTTGATCAGTTTCTTTGCTGACTTGCCAGAGTCGACCTTGCGCATCAAACGCGACTGATGTCCCTAATTCGATTTTCATCGGTTTAACAGCCTTCTCAGGCTTGCTCGCTTGTTGCGCGAAGGCGCAATTCGGCGGCAGCGAAATGAGCAAACCTAAGCACAGTAAGGAAGTCGCAAGAGTGCGCAGATTTTGGAGTGATTTAAAGAGCAAAGTCGTCATGATTGTTGGACGTCCAAATCAATAGTCAAAACGCAGGCTAGCAAAATAAGTGCGCTGCGGATATGGGTTGGGGTTCACGTAGTACTTAAACGCACCAATATTATTCACACCCAAGGCCGCCGCCCAATGTGCGGAAATACGATACAACAATTTCGCATCGACCACGCTGTAATGACTCACCGCACCGTACACGTTCGGGTTCACATCATTGTAGCGCCCAGCAACCGTATTAAATAAAGCATTGTGTTGTCGTCCACTGTAACGATAACTCACACTGGCACTGAGTTGGTCGTTCACGTGATAGGTTGCCACCAATGTGGCGCGCCAATCGGGAATACGCGGTTGGTCTGTACCGACCAAGCCGGGGTTGCGACGATTGGCGAGAATGGTGGAGTCGGTAAAAGTGACGCTACTATTGATATCTAACCCCGCGAGGAGGATATCGCGCAAATTCAACACCGCTTCCACGCCATAAGTACGCAGCTTATCGACGTTTTGGATGCTGGAAATGGTGGGAATGACGGTGGTATCTGTTTGAGAAATCAACGCATCTCGTTTGTCTTCCCAAAATAGTGAGACACGGGCAAGGCCTTTAGGTAACAGACGTTCCGCTACCAATTCTGTTGAGTGGACTTTTTCAGGTGCGAGATTCGGATCGTTTTGCCTGACGTTATTTGGCAGATTAATCGTTTGGAAAATCTCAGCCACTGTGGGGTAACGCACACCAGTGCCAAACGCGGCGCGTAAATTCCAATCTTTATCGGCTTGAAACGCGAGCGACACTTTTGGTGAGAAATCGGAACTACTTCGATTTGCGTAGTTTAATTGCCGGTAGGCGGGCACATTCGAGGCATTAAAGTTGCTGCCGTCGAAGGCTTTCCAATGCTCCAAACGACCGCCAACAACTAGCAACCAAGCGGGATCAATCTGCCACGCATCTTGCAAGTACAGGGCAGAAGTTTGCGTTTTGCCGTAAGAATTGGAACTCGCGCTGCTACTAGGCGCACCATTTAACCAATCGCTTGGCACGGCGTATGTGGCGGACTTTAAGGTGTAGCGATCGATATGCGCACCGAAACTGAGCTTATGGTTGAATTTGTCCGTCGCAGAGTGGGGAAGTGGTAAGCGTAGATCACCACGAAGATCAATCGTCGCCCAACCTGTACCATCAGCCTTCGTCAAATTGCCACTTGGACGCGGCAAGGTGGTTCCAGAATCATAAAGGCTACCCGTGTTGCTAGCGGCGCGGGATAAGTCTTTGTTTTGATTGTAGATGCTGCCAATCGCCTCCCAGTTAAAAGCATCGCGGGAGTTGGATTTAAGGGAAAATCCATGTAAAAAATGTTCACTCTCGGCTGCGCCAGGGGCAGTTCCCGCTAAGGTGTAATACGCGGCATCGCCGGCAAACTTGACGTAACGAGTCGCGCCCGTACTAGTCGTGTTGTAGACGGGGCGCCCTTGTGCATCTTGCAGATAATTCGCCACTGACGTAGTTGAACTATTTTCCCACCAACCTAATGTGTAGCTTGCGCGCAAAGTCGGCGAAATTTCGTAGGCAAGTTTGACTTTCCCCTGCGTTTGATTCACGTGATCAGCGCCTATGCTGCTGGTGATGATGCGGGGGTTGCCACTGGTATCAATATCGCGAAGCTCGCCGCTGACATTGGTGAAGGCCGGCGCGCCCGTCACTGTGGCTCGTGTAGCGGCACCAAAGGTTTGCGGCTGACCGCTGTTATCTAATTTATCTACAGAGAGTAAATATGACCACGCGCCGACTTTGTCGCCAATGGACAAGGCTGCGTGCCCGCCATTGAAGGTGTTATCGGTGCCGTATTGACGAAAGCGTTGGCCAAACAAATCAAACTTGCCATGCACTGCAAATTTCTTTGGCATATGCGTTGAAATTAATACGACACCGCCAGCCGAATTTCCCGGATAAAGGGCAGAAAACGGGCCGTACAATACATCTACCCGTTCGATTTCCTCTGGCGACACTAAGCCCCAACGCGGGGCTGTGCTGAAGCTATTATTGAGAAAATTCGAGAGTAATAAATTGTCCGCATACACCGCAGTTTGGGCGCTAGACACCGAGCTATTTACGCGCAGAACCAAAATGCCATTGCGGTCGCCAATATAACGTTCCCTGACATGCGCGCTAGGAAGGTAATTCAATGCTTCGGCAGAGGTGATGGCATTGATGTTTTCCGCAATTTGCTTGGCATCAATGCTTTCAATGGTGTTTGGCAAATTGCTCGGCAGGTTGGATTGTTTGCTTTTGACGATGACTTCCTGAATCGGCGCAGGATTTGAACCAACGCCCGCGTTTTTCTCGCCATCTGGTTCAAGTCCGGCGGCTAAAGTGGATGTGGAAAGGGACGCTAGGACGGTTAGGGCGGCTAGAACGGCAAGGTGAAGACGGTTTTTCTCTAATGAATGAATTTGCATAATTGTCTCAGTAAAAATGTTGCTTAAGCCGCGACGAATCACGCCAAAAAGGCGAGATTGCGTCTGTGGCAAGCCATGCGTAAAGAATAGCTAATGAACGTAAAAAACGCGGTTACGAAACTTTGAGTACATCAAAGCGAGATAACGCGTATCAAGAGAGTCGCAAAAACATCACCGCCGAATTGCGATGATGGCTAGCCTAAGCTAAGCGAGGTGGGGCGCGCGATTGGGCAGACGCCCAAACAAAAAGCGGGGTAGGTGAAGCGTAGAAAAGACTTGGTAAGGTTTGTTCGGGTAAATTTACAGGCACCGATATTTGTGCCGTCGAGGGCAAAACAAACGAGGTAGGGTGCGTGCAGCAAAATGGACAATGCTCAACATGCATATTTTTGCTGCTTGATTTTGCGACGTTGGGGGCACCAAGCAATTTCGAAGCGTCTTTTGCGTAATCAGAAGACGTCACGTTTACATTAATCAATTTGATGCTAGTACTGCTGCAAATTTCTGCCCAAGGCGCGGAACTTTTCGCGGTACGCATCAATGCATTTGAAACCGCTGGCATGAAGGCAGACACTAACATCGCGAGAATTGCGATGTAAGCAGTCATTCGTCGTAAAAAATAATTCTTGCGCATCGCATAAGTTTAGACGAATTCCCGTAAAAAGCGAAGCCAAGCGACATCAACGCGAGAAGGGAGGGTCGTTTCGCCGCAGAATCCAACGCTTCTGCCCGCAAAGCGCGTCAAACATGCGTTTTACCTCTAAACTCGATAGAATTATGCAATGCTTGGCGGTATGATTGTTGCAATGCAATTTTTGACGACAATATTTTCCTAAATACAGGTTTTACGCACCTAACAGGACCAAAAATGACAAATAAAAACAAACGTCGAACATTGCTGCTGGCATCCATCTCCACGATTGGCATGCCGTTTTCTAGTCATGCAGCCATTAACGCGATCGAAATTGGGCTTTTACCAAACATCAGCTCACGCATTTTGTTGGCACAGTATCAGCCCATGCGTGATTTTTTGATGCGCAAGTTGGCACGCCAAGTACAAATTTCTACTGCCGCAAATTGGGACGTTTTTTTTCAACGTACCGCGGCACTCGAATACGATATCGTTATTACCGCGTCGAATTTGGCACGCGTGGCGCAACTCGATTTCGGCTATGTTCCACTCCTTTGCTATGAACCGAATAACAAAGGCTTGATCGCCTTTGCCAAAGAGCGCCCGCTGAAAGACATACGCGACCTTAAAGGGCAAACATTAGTTCTGTCGAATCCAAAATCCATCGTTGCTTTACGCAGCTTGCAATGGCTTGAAGAAAAAGGTCTGCAAAAAGGCAAGCACTACAAAACCATCGACACACCAACCGATGACAGCGTGGGAAATGTCGTCGTGCGCGGCGATGCAATTGCAGCTCTACTGAGCGGGGGCGAGTTTAAAGCCATTCCAGAAGCCATCAAGGCACAAATGCAGATTTTTGCCACGGTTGCGGAAGTGCCCGGCTTTATAGTCTTGGCAAATCCTAAATTTGCCGCAACCGATGCGCAAGCGGTGAAAGCCCAATTGCTCCAATTCGCTACTAATTCTGACGAAGGCAAAACATTTTTCGCAAGTTCTGGTTTTAGTAATATTCGAGAAATACCTGCCGGATTTTTGGAATCAATTGATCCCTTTGTCGCTGCAACACGAAAACTTTTTGCCCAGCCTGGATGAAAATAATCGCTTGGAGTAGTTTGTCGCTGCGCACTAAGCTCGTTGTGATTTGTGTCACGGTCGAGCTGTTAGCGGCTTGCCTCCTTTTACTCGGAAGTATGCGCCTCTTGCGTACAACGCTGACCGAGCAAGCCGCCTACCAAACGGCGCAAATTACCGCGTTATTAGACCAATCCATTGCTGTGCCGCTCTCGCAACGCGACTATGCGACATTACAAGAAACCTTAAACCAGGTTCGCAGCGATGATGCGATTGTCTATCTGGTGCTGTGGGACCATCGCGACAAATTAGCAGTGGCGGCTGGTTGGAGCCCGACGATACCTTTACCACCACGTGATCTTGGTGACATTGATCTGGATAGAGCTGACACCACTTTGCATTTATCGGCACCCATTATTATTGCCGGCCAAATGTTGGGTCGTGTTGATTTTGGTTTGTCTACCATTGGGTTACGCCAAGC
>CAYPNW010000142.1:0-6329 GCA_964411965.1 uncultured Burkholderiaceae bacterium | reverse complement strand
CCCACCGACAAGCCGCCAATCGCAATCCCGTGAAAATTCATCTCACTTAAAGCGGCTAGCGATTCATCACGCAGGTTCTCAAACATGCCCCCCTGCACAATGCCGAACAAGGCATTGGGGTTTTCGCCCGCGTTAAATTCGTTGATGGAACGTTGCGCCCAGCGCAAAGACATGCGCATTGATGCGCCCGCTTCTTCTTGTGTGGCAGGGCGACCATCGATTTCGTACGGCGTACATTCGTCGAACTGCATCACGATGTCTGAATTTAAACTGCGCTGAATTTGCATGGAAATTTCTGGCGACAGAAACAAGCGTTCGCCACTAATCGGCGAGGCGAATTTCACGCCTTCCTCCGTAATTTTGCGCATGGCGCCTAACGAAAAAACTTGAAAACCGCCCGAATCGGTGAGGATGGGTTTATCCCACCCCATAAAGTCGTGCAAGCCACCAAATTTATTCAGCACGCTCAAGCCGGGGCGCAGCCAAAGGTGGAAGGTATTGCCAAGAATGATATGCGCGTCAATTTCTTTAAGCTCGATGGGCGACATGGCTTTGACAGAACCATAAGTACCGACGGGCATGAAAATCGGCGTCTCAATCACGCCATGATTGACCCGTACACGACCCCGCCGTGCGGCAGTGGTTTTGTCTTTTTTAAGGAGAGTAAATTCGAGCATAGTAAGGAATACTTTTTAGGTGGTGCTTCGTAAGTAAAACTAGTAATAATATTAGTTTGATGCCGTCTCAGGTTGACTGCAATTTTCGAGCAACATGGCATCGCCATAGCTAAAAAACCGGTAACGCTGTGCAATCGCGTGCGCGTAGGCATGCTTGATGGCCGTCACACCAGCAAAAGCGGACACTAACATGAGTAGCGTTGACTTCGGCAGGTGAAAGTTAGTGATCAGTTTATCAACCGTTTTAAACACATAGCCTGGCGTAATAAACAAATTCGTATCAGCGCTACCAGCAACACAGCGACCCGATTGCGAGGCGGATTCGAGTGCCCGCATGCTGGTGGTACCCACAGCAATCACTTTACGCCCTGCCGCTTTAGTTGCGTCAATAGCATCAACGGTGGATTGGGGGACGGTGTACCACTCGCTATGCATAACGTGTTCGGCCAAATTTTCCGTGCGTACAGGTTGGAAGGTGCCGGCACCGACATGCAAGGTGACATACGCCAATTGCACGCCCATGGCGCGACAGCGGTCTAACAGAGCAAGGTCAAAATGCAGACCTGCCGTGGGCGCTGCTACTGCACCGGGCACGCGGGAATACACGGTTTGATAACGTTGCTCATCAAAATCATCGGCTTCGTGATTAATATACGGCGGCAGGGGCAAACGTCCGAATTGTTCAATGAGAGCAAAAACATCGCTAGGGAAATGCAGGGTAAAAAACTCGCCCGCCCTTTCTCCCACAACCACATCAAACGCATCGGCTAAGCGAATTGTGCTGCCCGCCTGCGGTGACTTGGAAGCGCGTAATTGTGCATGCACGATGTGGGCTTGATCTGTATTGCTTATTACCCGTTCAACCAGCATTTCTACCTTGCCGCCGCTTGCTTTCACACCGAAGAAACGTGCCTTGAGCACTCGCGTATCGTTAAAAACCAACAAATCGCCTGCCTGCAATTGATCCAAAACGTCGGCAAATTGGCGATCAAACACGCGTCCCTCTTGCACATGCAACAGACGCGAGGCAGTGCGATCGGGCAAGGCCGTTTGCGCGATCAACTCGTTTGGCAAGTCAAAATCAAAATCACTTAAGCTATACATACACAATTTTCTTAATTAAATTACTTATACTAGGCACGGTATAAATTAACTACGCTTACAAATAAAGCGCTAACCACCCTATTTTTTTACATACTGCCAATATTTTATAAATTCTTGATAGAGCACCCGCCACAAAATTTCAGGCTTTTTTATTTTTCACTATGCTTTTCTGAGCAACATTAAATCCGTGTCAACTGTATAAAAAGACAGTAGAATTAGGTTCAGCCCATTTTTTGCAAAACCCAACATTCTACCCCATGCCGGCATCCGCACTTGAAGCAAAATCAGCTAGCGCCAAGGCAAAACCGACCAAGCAAAAAGCGCCCGCTAAGCCGTTGGGTGACAAGTTTGCCAAGCTCGGTTTGCGCAGCGAGATGGATTTTGTCCTGCATTTGCCCATGCGCTACGAAGATGAAACAGAAATCGTGGCCATGCGCGACGCAGCGATGCGCGGCGGAAGTAGCGTGCAAATCGAAGGCATCATCACTGACTGCGAGATTCAATATCGCCCGCGCCGACAACTGGTTGTGACCATCGCCGATGAGACTGCGCAAGTGGTACTGCGCTTTTTAAATTTTTACGGCAGTCAAACCAAGCAGATGGCGGTCGGCAATCGCGTGCGGGCGCGTGGCGAAGTTCGACACGGTTTTTTTGGCGCGGAAATGGTGCATCCGCATTACAAAATGGTCATAGAAGGCGCGCCGTTGCCAAACGCATTAACGCCGGTTTATCACGCGGGCGACGGCGTGTCGCAAACCCTGTTACGCAAGGCGATCAAGCTCGCTTTAGAAAAACAGACGTGGCACGATACATTGAGCGCTGCACGTTTGAACAAGCTCAAGTTAATGGGGTTTGAAGAGGCGGTCAAGTACCTACATAACCCGCCGCCGGATGCCGATCAACATAGCCTTTTATCGCGCCACCATCCTGCGTGGCAGCGCATGAAATTTGACGAATTACTGGCACAACAGTTGTCGCTAAAACGCGCCCAAGCTGCGCGGCGGGCAAAGGGAGCAACGGCGCTCAGCGTGGTAGGTGAACTTTGTAACGCCTTCATGATGAGCCTGCCGTTTGCATTAACCAATGCGCAGGAGCGCGTTTTGGCAGAGATTCGCCGCGATCTGAAGCAAAATTACCCCATGCAAAGGCTCTTGCAGGGCGATGTGGGCAGCGGCAAAACCATTGTCGCCGCCCTCGCCGCCGCCCAAGCGATCGACAGCGGTTTTCAAGCCGCCTTGATGGCACCCACTGAAATTTTAGCGGATCAACATTTTCGTAAAATTGCGGCGTGGCTAGCACCGCTGGGCATTACCACCGCGTGGCTCACTGGTAGCTTAAAAGCCAAAGAAAAACGGGAAGCGCAAGCCTTGATTGCCTCTGGCGAAGCGCAATTGGTTATCGGCACGCATGCACTCATTCAAGATGCCGTGCAATTCGCCAAACTTGGTCTCGTCATCGTTGATGAGCAACATCGCTTTGGCGTCGCGCAACGCTTAAGCTTGCGTAATAAGGGTGGTAGCAATAGCAATAACAGCGGCGGCAATCATTTGCACAACGCGCAGGGGCACATTCCCCATCAACTGATGATGTCCGCCACACCGATTCCTCGCACGCTTGCGATGACCTATTACGCCGATTTGGAAGTCTCAGTCATCGATGAATTACCGCCAGGACGCACGCCAATTGTGACCCGCGTAGTGGACCAAACCAGACGCGAGGAAGTCATAGAGCGCGTGCATGCAGCAGCACTGGAAGGCAAGCAAGTGTATTGGGTGTGTCCATTGATCGAAGAGTCAGAAGCCTTGCAATTGCAAACCGCCACTGACACCCACGCCATGCTCAGTGCCGCATTACCCGACCTACGCGTGGGGCTGGTGCATGGGCGCTTAAAACCGGCGGAGAAGCAAGCCGTCATGGGGGCGTTTACGGAGAATCAGTTGCAAGTGTTAGTGGCAACCACCGTGATTGAAGTGGGTGTCGATGTGCCAAACGCCAGCTTAATGGTGATCGAACATGCAGAGCGTTTTGGCCTTTCGCAATTGCACCAATTGCGCGGCCGAGTTGGGCGCGGCGCGGCGGCCAGCGTGTGTCTACTTCTATACCAAGGGCCGCTAGGCGGTACGGCAAAAGAACGCCTCAGAACCATGCGCGAAAGCAACGATGGCTTCGCCATTGCCCGCAAAGATTTGCAATTGCGCGGCCCCGGCGAATTTCTCGGCGCGCGCCAATCAGGTGAAGCGATGTTACGCTTTGCGGACCTCGACAGTGACCAAGATTTGGTGGAGCAAGCACGCCAACTCGCCAGCGAATTGCTTGCGACTGATCGAGCGACGGTGGACGCCCATTTACAACGCTGGATGGGGCATCGTGAAGAATTTTTGCGTGTATAAATACGGCACGCAACAAAAACGAGCGACCAAAAAGACTCTCTCTACACACACGACTTCTTACATCACTTCACCACACCACTCTATGGCGTCGTTTTTTCGATTTTTTTAACTTTTAATCAAGGACACATTATGAGCTTCGTCGCATTTTTCATTTCTGCAGCTCTCATGGGCAATACCTATGAAACGCCAACCAGTGATAGCGAGAAAGAGACAATTGCAACAATTGAAGCGACTTGTTTCGATTACATAGATGGTCAATTAGAAGCCAATCCAAACCGCGTTGCACGTTCGCTACACCCTGACTTGGCAAAGCGTTCGGTAATTGGGGACACGCCTGACGAAAGATTAGGTCTGCGTCGTATGTCAAAAGAGGAGTTAGTTGCACTCACAAAAAATGGCGCATTAAAAACGCCACCAGCGCAATGGGATCGTAGTTGCAAAGTGTTGGATGTCAAAGATACGGTCGCCTCAGTCAGATTAGAAACACCTTGGTTCGTTGACTATTTTCATATGGGCCGATTTGGTGATCGTTGGATTATTGTGAATGCCATGTGGTACAGCAAGCCAAAGAAAACGCAATGAACTTGTTTTTAACCCACTGATGTCATGACCGCTAAATAAATCATTCAAGAACCAAACCAATTATGAGCACATTAAATATCCTCGACGTCAATTTTGACAATAACGACCACGCTGATGCACTACTCAAGCTGCTGAATGACTACGCTTGCGACCCCATGGGTGGCAGTGAACCACTGACGGATTTTTGTCGTACGCATCTTATTTCTGCGCTGAAACATCGCCCCAATGTTTGCGCAGTGATTGCTTGGGTTGACGGTGAACCAGCGGGCTTCAGTATTTGCATGGAGGGCTTCTCGACGTTTGCCTGCCAGCCACTGCTCAATATTCATGATTTTGCCGTTAGCCCAGCATTTCGCGGCAAAGGTATTGCCAGCGCCCTTTTGCAATATATTGAAAACATTGCAAAAAAACGGGGCTGCTGCAAACTGACTTTAGAAGTCTTAGAGGGCAATCAAGTGGCGCGACATGTCTATCATCAGCATGGATTTTCGCAGTATGCACTAGGAAAAACCACGGGCGGTGCTTTGATGATGCAGAAGAAATTAAGCGCCTAGTTAAAAAGCATATTTCTTAACATTTTGCTATAGAAATTGTCGATAATTTTTACAGCACATCAAAAAATTTCTTCCGTTTAAGTTTTAAGTGGTTGAATACAAGAAAGTTTTTAAAGTGGGAACAGAAATTGCTTTATCGTAATCAGAAGCCGATTAACACATGCCCAAAACCATATAACCAATGAAAACTTTCTTGCAAAAATCAAAACTTATCGCCGCATCCGCGCTTATTTCATGCCTAGCGTTGAGCGGCAACGCTCAAGCCAGCTTGATTACCGTATCAACTGGTTTTTCTGGCGCTGGTCCTCAAGCCAGTGCAGACGCGTACAAATCCATCGTTGAAGCTGCCGTCGCAACACCCGGCGCTGGTTACGGTTCAAGCACATTGAGCGCGTTTAATAACTTTAGCAACCATGACTTGTTCGGCTCAAACAGCAACATCGCCTTCGAATTTACGATTGACTTTGGTGTTGCTGCTGGCCAAGTAGGCACCTGGGATTTCCGTGCTGGTGTTGACTTTGGCGGCGGCGGCGCAGTCTTTTTAGACGGCGTTGCGTTGGGCTTTAAGTCGAATGACATGTGGTGGAGTGGTAGCTACAGCAATCCAACCCAATACTTCGCTTACTCATCAAATTTGAGCGCCGGTAATCACAGATTGAGCATTTACGGTTTGGAAGGTTGCTGCGACGGCAACCAACAAGCGCAATTCCGCAGCGCGAACAGCAATACGTTCACAACCTTCAGCACAGCGGATCAAATCAATCCAGTTCCAGAACCTGCAACGCTGGCATTACTCGGTTTAGGTTTACTGGGTTATGCAGCGTCACGCCGCAAAGCCTAAATTCAAATTTAGTGAAAAAAAACCGCTGTGAAAACAGCGGTTTTTTTTTGCCCAATCGACCTAAAAGCTAGAATATGCTGATAATACGGCTACGCAACAACATGATTTTTTTAATAGCTAACTAGAGAGCAAAAATGAAAATTGATTTTACTGGTCGCGTCGCTATCGTCACTGGCGCTGG
>CAYPNW010000141.1:0-6330 GCA_964411965.1 uncultured Burkholderiaceae bacterium | reverse complement strand
GCGTCGGGCAGGCTACTCAAACTATCACTGACAAATTGGCGTAAGTCGCGAACGCGTCTGGCCGCGGCGTGCATGGCGGAAAAACTGCGTTCTAATTTATCTTGCCATGTGGGGTTTTTACTTCCGCTCGTGTCGCGCTCGTCGTTTTGCAGTTCTGGCAGCAGATGCGGTTCACGATCAAGCAAAATAAATTCCGCCGCCAAGAACTGTAGCGCGGCCTCTAAACGCCGCCAACTCCATAGCGGATAAGCCAAACCAAGTGCCAACAAAGCGGCAGCGGGCGGAAACCAGGTACCAAGCCGCAAGGCAAAGAAACACGCCAGCGCAACGCTCAGAAATAAGCCCAGCGTGGTGAGTAGCGCATAGCGCGGTGACAGCAATAAATAACTGATCAAACACAGGCAAATGACCAGAAGGCTGAAGAAAATCGTTTGTAGCATGGAAGCAAAACCGACGTTGCGGCCATCCAGCAAACTGGCCAAAATATTGGCATTAATTTCAACGCCGGAGAGCGCGCCGTCTTCCGAAGAAACGGGGGTGGCATACGAGTCGGCCATGCCCAAAGCGGTGGGGCCAACGATCACATATTTATCTTTAAAAAAAGCAGCGGGCACTTCGCCACGCAGTACTGCCACGTAGGGAACGGAGGTGAAATGTCCCGTACCGCCATAGTAGGGAATGTGAAATTGGTAGTCGCGCTGCCAAACGCCTGCGTGTGCCGTTAAATTGCTTGGCGTGCCAGTATTTGTGTTTTCCGACGCCGCTCGCGCGCCAGGTAAGGCCAAACTAGCTTGTGTGTTTGGCGACTGGCTTGAAGCGGTCACGGAGGATTTTTTACCCTGTTCAAGCAGCGCCAGCGCAAAGTGAGGCCACCATTTTCCGTGCATGCCTTCGCGCAAAAATACGCTACGTGCGACGCCGTCTTTGTCCAACTCAAGATGAATGTGCCCCAGCCCAAGTGCAGCCGCGTCAAACAGCGGTGCGGGCGGCGCGGGACGCAAACCGACACCCGTATTTTCCACCACTAAAGGTAAGACAGTGCGGCCATTTTTTTTAAGCGCGGCAGCGAATGCGAGATCACCTTGCTCTTGCGTGCCGCTTTGGTGGCGTTCGCGTTCTTCAAACAAGATATCCATGCCAATGACCAGCGGTTGTGCGAGGGTCAGTTGCTCAATCAATTTGGCATGGACGTCACGTGGCCAAGGCCATTTGCCTAGTTCGTTCAAGCTATAGTCATCTATCGCGACAATGATAATGTCGTCTCGTGCTGGTACGGCATTCGCTTGCGTTAGCCGATCGTAAATGATTTGGTCAACTGGTTTGAGGATTTGAAAGTAAATGAGCGCCGTGGTCAGTGCCACTAAAAAGATCAGCAGACTACTCCACTCGCGGATGGCGTAGCTTTGCGGTAGGAAGCCAGTTTGGGGCGCGTTCGCGCCATCTTTATGCTGCCCAAAAACTTGTTGAAGTCGTTTAATCCAAGCTGCAAAAAATGCCATGCGCTGTTTCATCGGTTGATTGTTTTACGAACTCAGAAATTGGTTCGAACATTGCCGCTGCTAGACTCTACAGGGTCACCGTAAGTGTTGACCCAACGTGTGTGAATAGTCAACTTCTGTGTGCCAGAAAAAGCACCGACGTAACCATCAGGATCGGTCGCGCGTACTCGAATGTAGTACACCCCGGCAGGTGGCCGGGCGATACTTAACTCAGCTTGCGCGAGTTCCTGATTTAAGAAGAGATTGGTAAAAGCGGCGTCACGGGCAATTTGAATTAAAAAGCCTTGCCCAGGTTCGCTCGGCCAGGCAAAGTTGAGCATATTGCCGCCTGTATCGGTGAGCGCGCCCAAGCTTTGTGGTGGCAACAACTGCAAGGCTTGTGCATCACCAAAAGGGCCTTGGTCAGCTTGCCCGTTCTTGTTTGCAATACTGGCGACGCGCCAAAAATACTGTCCGGGCTTGAGTTCGGCGAGGTTATAGCTAACGCCTTGGATGGGCGATTGATCGAGTACGATGTCTTTAAACGCCATGTCGTGTGCGACTTGGAGGCGACTGGCTTGAGCTTGACTTGCTTCTGTCCACACAAACTCAACGCCATTGCCGCGATGTTTTTTCTTGGGCTGCACGCTAAATGGAGGCTCCGGCCTTGCCTTCAACTTAAACGCAGCGATCATGGGTAAGCCTTCGAGCCCCATTTCGTCAATTGCGGTCGCGCGCAGAAAGTAATCGTTGTCTTCTAGCCCTTCAAACTTGAAGCGGCCATCTTTAGAAAGTGCTTCTTGCAAGATATTTTGCGCCGCGCCATCGGTACTAATTTGCATGCGATACCGTACCGCTTTGGGTGCAGGCATCAAGGTGAACTGGCAGCTCGGTTTTTCTTGTAATTGAAACGCGCCTTGCAGTTGGGGCGGTGGTAACAATAAGGCGGCTTTGCCAATACTTTTAGCGTCAACAATATTGCCGTTTCCGCTAGGCAGGATTAGCGCGTTTTTCTTAGCTTGCTTGCTGACCGCTTTGCTGCCTTGCTTACTGACTTCCTTGCTGATGGCGACGCTACCTTCAAGCACTTCATTCGCAACGCGCGCTGTCTGGCTAGTCGGCTTTGTGTCTTCTTCAAGAACCGTATTTGCGTCGCCCAATGCGACACGGAAATGCGTGCCACGCACACCGGCAATGGCTAAGGGTGAAGTGACTTCAAAGCGACCTTTATTGTCGCTTAGTGGCGTGACCTTGGATTCAACGCGGCCATCGAGCAAGCGGATTTCAGTGCGTGGACTTTGCGTATATTTTTGTTTGCGCAACACCGCTAAAGCAACGCGAGAATTGGATGGAATCGACACACGCGATTGGTCAGCCAACGCGAGACTTAAAAAACCGTTCTTGCCAGTGCTGATTTGATCGCCTTCTTGCAGGGCATCACCTATTGCCAGTGGCCTTGCGTCGGCGGCTTTCTTGCTGACCTTGGCCTGTCCAGCTAATGCAACCACACGTGCTTCGCTTGCTTCATCGGGGAAATATTCAGCGGGAATACGGATCAAACTGCCGACGGGAATTCTGCGGTCGTTACCAATTTTGTTCAATTTGCCAATCGCCGCCCAATTGTTGGGATTGCCGGTGAAGTATTGGGCAAGCGCGATCAAGGTGTCGCCTTTGACGGCAAGGTAACGAATTTCTTGTGCGTTGACTTCAAATTTACCGGCTGGCGCAATGGCTTCAGTGCTTTGGGCAACTGCTGCGAAATGCAGGAAAAGGATGAACGCAAAACCAACTTGGGAAAACTTTTTATGTTGAGTGAGTCGATGCGCGATCTTTCGCGGCCACTGAAACACTGCGTTGGATTGCATTTGGCGGGAGAAAATCATCGAAGCCTCACAAAAAACGAATGCAAAATCGCCGCAAAAAAACAGAGCAAAATAATTTTTGCTCTGCCTGCACTGAAGCGTCTATCGCCCGTAGACGCAGGCGATTTACTCAGCGATCACTTGTTCGAGCCGATACCCGTAGCTATACACAGGTGCAAGGCGGTAGCCGTTTTCTGGGCGCAATTCTAGCTTACTTCTGACACGAGAAATATGCGTGTCCATGGTGCGGGAAGGGATGTCGATATCGCGCGACCAAACAGCTTCAAGGATGTAAGCGCGGGATAAGGGGCGGCCAAGATTGCGAAACAGCAGCAACGCCAAATCAAATTCTTTTTGCGTCATCTCGATGGGGGCATCGTGCAAGCTCACGCGGGCAGCGCGGGTTTCGAATTTGTACGGCCCATGTTGTTCGATTTCTGGCGTGGTTTGCGTTGGGTAGGCGCGCCGCAGTAGGGCTTGCACCCTAGCGACTAATTCACCGCGCCGTATCGGCTTGATCATATAGTCATCGGCGCCAGCGGCTAAGCCTTCAACGATGTCTTCCTCGCCCGAGCGACTGGTCATAAACAACACGGGAATCGTGGTCGAGAGTTTCTCGCGCACCCACTGCAAGACTTCCTTGCCGCTCAAGTCAGGCACTTGCCAATCCAAGATCAACATGTCGTAACTCTCTCGCCGAAGTTGATGCAGCATTTCTTTGCCGCTCGTGAACGGGTGGCAAGTGTGCCCCGATGCATCTAAAATCGTGCAGGCGAGTTCAAGCAAGTTACTGTCGTCGTCAAGAATGGCAATTCGCATAGGCCTAGTCCGCAGGTGAAGATTAAAAAAAGCAGTTTTTTCGTCGTTTTGTTCTTGATTTATCCGCGTAATTCGACGTCGGGCAGGACGACGTTGATATCCAATACTTCCAAATTACCTTGCGGGTTTAAAGAAACACGAATGTCGTCCGGATTCACTTTAGTGTATTTCGAAATCACGGCGATTAATTCTTCACGTAAGGCTGGCAGGAAATCGTAGCCTTCGCGGTTGGTTCGTTCACGCGCAATGATAATTTGCAGGCGTTCCTTCGCGGCGTTGGCACTTTTTGGCTCTTTTTTAAATAAGAAATCAAGCAAAGCCATCTCACTTGCCTCCGAAAATACGCTGCAACAGGCCAGGTTTTTCGTAAGTGACGAAACGCAATGGGCGATCCTCGCCTAAAAACCGGCCGACCACATCCTCATACGCATCGGAAACGTCGCTTCCCTTCATGTGAATGGCTGGATTACCGTTGTTAGACGCTTGCAACACGTCTTCAGATTCAGGAATCACACCTATGAGCGGAATGCGCAAAATTTCTTGTACGTCGGTGTAAGAGAGCATTTCGCCAGCCTCCACGCGCTTTGGTGAGTAACGTGTCACCAGTAGATGTTCTTTCACTGGCTCACCCCCCGCTTGGGCGCGTTTGGATTTTGCTTGAATGATGCCCAGTATGCGGTCTGAATCACGCACCGACGAGACTTCAGGATTGGTGACGACGATGGCTTCATCGGCAAATGTCAATGCCATGACGGCGCCGCGCTCAATACCTGCGGGCGAATCGCAGACAATGTACTCGAAATCCATTTTGATCAAGTCATTGAGTACCCGTTCAACGCCTTCTTCGGTCAGCGCGTCTTTGTCGCGCGTTTGCGATGCGGGCAAAATAAACAAATTGTCGCAATGCTTATCTTTGATCAATGCTTGATTGAGTGTTGCTTCACCGCTAATCACATTGACCAAGTCGTACACCACGCGCCGCTCACAACCCATAATCAGATCGAGATTGCGTAGGCCAACGTCGAAATCCAAAACCGCTGTCTTGTGCCCGCGCAATGCCAAGCCAGATGAAAAACTCGCGCTCGATGTAGTTTTCCCAACACCACCCTTGCCGGACGTCACAACAATAATTCTTGCCACAAAAAAACTCCTTCAATTCTGTCCAACAAAAATAAACAATAATTGCAAAATAAATGGTTTAAATAATTTTTATCTTAACCCACAGATTTAATGGATGATACTTCAATACTGTCGCCAATTAGCTTGATTTGAACGGGATGTTGCACTGGTAAGCCCGGAAATCCATTTTCAAATGTGCGGTAAATGCCAGCAATGGAGACCAACTCCGGCTCCATAAGTAAGGCATAAATTCTTGCGTTGGTATTGCCGCTTGCACCCGCCAAGGCGCGGCCGCGCAAGGGTGCATAAATGTGAATGCTGCCATCAGCAATCACTTCTGCGCCGTTGTTGACTGCGGCGGTAATAATCAAATCGCAACCGCGTGCATAAATCCGCTGGCCGGCACGCACGGGCGTGTCGATAACCATAGCAGGTACGCCTGCATTCACCGTGGCGGTTGGCGTTGGGGCGGGCGGCGCTGCTTGTGATGCTTTCGCGTTTGTCGGTTCGGCGTTGGTATTGGTATCAGGGGTTTGGGTCGATGTGGTCTGCGCAGAAACGTTTTGCGCGGCAGGTGCCACGTCTGGCCTTGCCTTGCCAACGACATCGATACTGAGGCCGTATGAACGGATTAAGGTATGTGTTGATTCAGGCGCGTTGCGCACGGCCACGGCGTTGAGGCCAAAAGATTTCAGCAATGCAATCAGGTCAGGCCAGACGATGTCTTGATCGGCAATTGTTTCGATATCCAGTACCGCGAACTCGTCTTCAAAAAAATCTGGCGTACCCGCCGTCATTTTGTGCAAGGCCGCTTTTAGCACGTCGAGTGAGGCGTCATGTAAATTGACCGCAACGGCGACCACCGTAGCGATTTTGATTTCTATGGGTTTGCGTGCTGAGGTGTTTTGCATAGTTGACGATAAACTGGGCTGGGGCTGTCACGGCATTTTTGTTAAAAAGTGTGAATTTAAGCCGGTATGAAGCCGCATCGTACCAAGTGACACGCATTAATGCAAAAGAAAGCGCAAATGTTTTTACTTCCGCTTGCATAC
>CAYPNW010000140.1:3008-6339 GCA_964411965.1 uncultured Burkholderiaceae bacterium | reverse complement strand
CGCAACGAAGTGGATGCGATGCACGCGCCAGTTAACGTATCTTCTTGCGCTGATTTTATTTCTCTTTGTGCCGCCCTCAGTCGCATTTGCCGAGCAAAGAGCGGTCGAAGTAAAAGACGATGCAGGTCGAATCGTTAAGCTAAATCATCCTGCAAAGCGGATTATTAGTCTCGCACCACATGCCACTGAACTACTTTTCACCGCTGGCGCTGGTGCTGCCATTATCGGCGTCAGCGATTACAGCAATTTTCCTGAGCAGGCGAAAAAAATTCCGCAAGTCGGCAGTGTTTTTGCCTTAGATATAGAGCGCATCGTTGCACTAAAACCTGACCTGGTTGTGGTATGGGGAACGGGTGGCGCAAAGATCATTGCGAAACAGTTACGTGATCAACATCTCGCCGTATTCGAAAGCGAACCACGGAATTTTGAAACTGTTGCCACATCGATCGAACGACTTGCGCAGCTTAGCGGTACTGCTGCTGTCGGTGACAAAGCAGCAGCGGCCTTCCGTGCGAGATTGACGCAATTAAAAAACACTTACAAGCGTGAAAAGAAGCCGCCCGTTCGGGTGTTTTACCAAGTTTGGCATCAACCTCTGATGACATTAAACAGCCAGCATCTGGTTTCTGAAATGCTGCGACTTTGTGGCGCCGAGAATATTTTTGGTGACCTGAAAGAGATCAGCCCCACTGTTAGCGCTGAAGCAGTAATTGCCGCAAACCCCGATGCTATCGTTACGACGGGCGATGTCAATCAAGACCAATTCGCACAATGGCGTCCATTTTCGCAGCTCACAGCGGTAAAAAAATCGCAGCTTTTTGTGATTCAAGACGATTGGATGAGTCGCCCTGGTCCCCGCGTTTTGGATGGTGCCGAAGCACTTTGCAGACATCTAAGCAAAGCCAACTCCAAATAGCCTTATTCCATTTCCAAATCAATTGTGTCTAGGCGACGAGCTGTAGACAGTGCTGTAGCACGGCAAGGCGAAGGCAACAACGACACGATAGCTTTAGAAATGGGATTATTGCCATAAACGCGGGTCTACCCGATAGTAAGATCGCAATTGCTCAAAGAGTTCCGCATGGTGCTGTGCCAACGCATGGCTTTTTTCAAAAAAGGCTTCCGTCGCCACTGCAAAAAACTCCGCCGGATTGGTCGTGCCGTAATAATCTAAAACAGTTTCGACACCCGCTTGCGCTGCGTTGTTGAGCCGCGCAAATTCCCGCTCAAATACCTCAGCCCAACGTGCATAATGTGCGGCGCTTGGCAGCAATGGCGCACCGTTCGTATTGCCAGACTCACTATCAAGCTGATGAGCGAACTCGTGCACCACGACGTCGTGTCCAGAGCCCGCGTTTTCGCGATCTTGTTGAATATGCTCCCACGCCAAAATGACACGCCCATCACTCCAGGACTCACCCGACAAGGTTTGATTTTGATGCGTGACCACACCGCCAAGGCCCGTTTCTACACGAGGAACAACAAAGGTGGTGGGATACACCAACACAAACTCACACTTCGGATAAACCAAGGTCTTTCGGTTTAACAGCAACATGCACGCTTTAGCGGCAATGGTGACACGTACTTCGTCGGTAATCTCAAAACCGTCACAGCCTATGAATTTTTTTTCATGCAAAAACTGTTTGATCAAACGCTTCAGCCGTAACTGAATTGGCACCGACATGCGCGCATAGCTGGGTATGTTTTTTCGTAAAATTTTGGCAAACGCAGACGGAAACGGACGCGCCAGCGCCAAGCGCAAACGATAAGCCGGTAAGAGAAAAAAGGCACTTACGCCAATCAGGATCAGTGCAATTACCAACCATTTCAGTTCCACGATACAACCCTCCTCTGAACCTTGTTCACTTTATACAGTTACAACAAACTGCAACCATGTATCTTGCGCTGCGATCTCAAAACACGCCGTGATTCCATTTCTAAAGCTATCGTGTCGTTGTTGCCTTCGCCTTGCCGTGCTACAGCATTGTCTGCGGCTCGTCGCCTAGACACAATTGATTTGGAAATGGAATTAGACAGGTAAATTGGGGGAAGTGGGGCAAAATCAAGTGCATTGCGACACCAAGTCCACGGGGATTGCGCAGATGAACTGGAGTACTGCGATAATGCACGCCTTGAACAACAACCGCGTCACCGCAACTTCTTCATGCGCAAAGGCCTCCTCTACGCCACCATTTGCTATTCACTTTGGGGACTTTTTCCGCTTTATTTCAAGGCATTAGGCGACGTTGCGCCTATCGAGATTCTTTTGCATCGCATGGTGTGGTCATTAGTGTTTTTGGCAGGCGTACTGGCGTGGCGCAAGCAATGGTCGTGGATTTCACTAGCCTTCCAACAACCAAAATTGCTCGCTGGTTTCGGCGCAAGCGCCCTGCTTTTATCAGTGAATTGGTTTATCTACATTTGGTCAATTAACAATCACCATGTACTTGATGCCAGTCTGGGCTATTTTATGACGCCCTTGATCAGCGTTTTACTGGGTTTTGTTTTCTTGCATGAACGGCTGCGCTTCATGCAATGGCTTGCCGTGGGCTTGGCAGCTGCGGGTGTTGTTTGGCTCACATGGCAAACGGGGAAACTGCCGTGGATAGGCTTGTGTTTAGCCTGCAGTTTTGGAATTTACGGATTGTTGCGCAAAACAGCGAGCTTAGGCCCGTTAGAAGGCCTGTCATTGGAAATTTTATTGCTGTTTCCCTTTGCGCTCGGCTATCTGTTATTTCTCAATGCGCATGGGCAAAATGCCTTAGCCGCGGGCGACACACAACGCCAAATTCTGCTCTTGGCGGCTGGGCCTATCACCGCTATTCCTCTATTACTTTTTGGAGCGGCGGCGCGTCGGATTCCGATGGCGAGCCTAGGTTTACTGCAATATATTTCGCCCTCAATTCAATTTTTATTGGGCGTATTTTTGTTTCAAGAACATTTTTCCACCAACCGCGCAATTGGTTTCGCCGCGATTTGGTTAGCACTGATAGTCTATTCAGCAGAAAGCGTGCACAACACTTATTTTAGTAAAAAAGTGGCAGTATAGTAAAAAATATGGCATTTTGCGCTTGCAAATAAAGCGGCTTCATTTACTACTGTGCTGGGTATAGAAGAATAACGGCAACGTTAAGATTGGATGTTGCTAACGACTTCAGCAAATTTTAGTGCTTTGTCGATGGTCATTGAATTAAAGTCTCACCGCAGAGCCGCAGAGGTCGCAGAGAAAATCTATATTCTCGGCGACCTCTGCGCCTCAGCGGCGAGATTGTTTTTTCTCGACATAGTTTTTTGCGTCTGCTAACAGACTACTTGGGAGATTGTGGCAAAC
>CAYPNW010000140.1:0-2908 GCA_964411965.1 uncultured Burkholderiaceae bacterium | reverse complement strand
TCTCGACATAGTTTTTTGCGTCTGCTAACAGACTACTTGGGAGATTGTGGCAAACATGCCTAGGCTTTTACGCGGCGCGCGTCAACAACCATTGTTCCGCATCCTCTATGGTCTCAAATACCTCAAATGGCCAATTAACAGCGGCGTAGTTTTTCTTCGCGATCGGTGTCGTGAACATTGCGCCTTCTAAGTTTCGCGGCACGACGTAGGCTGTAGCTTGATGTGCCATACCTGCAGCTTTCAACATTTTTAGTAACTCGGCATGGGCGTGCATGACTTCGTGGGAGGCAAGAACGCTAACCTCAAACTGCACTAATTCTAAAAACGGAGGCGCTACGCTCAACATTGCCTCGGCTAAAAAAGCTTGCTCCAATTGCATGAGCGCCGCCATTAATTCTTGATTAAATGGGCCGCATGCTTTTACGCAAATCATTTTGCCCTTTAGGTGCATTTCAACCCGCCCATGAGCGGGGAATGGCTCATTCGCGTACTCATCAGTGGTATTTTTCATGGCGCCATTTTATCGGATTTGTCTCGAACGACCGCTTACCTCACCGCGCGATCAAATCACAAGCTTCAATTTTCTAAACAATTTATGTTAGAGTAACGCCTTCGCTAGGGGTCCTGAGTGCGTAAGCATTCGGGTGAGAGAGTCCCTTATACCTGATCTGGATAATGCCAGCGAAGGAAAGCGCAAAGTCTTCTGCGGCATGGTCACTCCTCATTCTTCGACCCTTTTCTGCCCTTGGTTTGCTCTTCTCTTGCATTGGTGTTGGACAGGTTTCAGACATTAACCTGCGGCACACCCGCTGCAACCAATTAGAGTACCTATGACCGCCAACAAATTGCACTTGCTTACCATGAGTTGTTTTCTAAGTTCAATCACGCCTTGCCACTCGTTTGCCGAAGAAGCAAATGCGCCTATAGCGGAAAACGCTGAAGTTTCACAAGTCGTCGTCAAAGGTTCGCGCGTGCAAGATCGAAAGCCCACCACGAAAGCCAGCGGATTTATTAGCACTACCGCCTTGGAAACACCCATTTCCGTGACTTCTTTTTCGCGGGAGCTAATTCAAGATTTGCGCCTACGGCAAACGACCGACGCAGCGAAATTTGATGCCAGCATCAACGACGCTTACAACGCCGTGGGTTATGCGGAACAATTTTCGATCCGCGGGTTCGCTTTAGACAACGCCACCAGTTACCGTAAAGATGGCTTTGCGATTCCTGCTGATGCGCCAATTCCATTGGAAAACAAGGAACGCATTGAGATACTCAAAGGCATCAGTGGGTTTCAGGCAGGTTTTGCTGCGCCAGGCGGCCTGATTAACTACGTCACGAAACGATCCAGCACGAACGATATCCGCACACTGACGTTTGATGCCAGCGAGCGCGGAACGCTTGGCAGCGCAGTCGATTTGGGCGGTAAGCTTAATGATCGACGCTTTGGTTATCGCATTAACGCAGCGGCAGAACGTTTGCGCTCGTATGTTCATGGTGCGGATGGCAATCGACAATTTCTATCCGCCGCTTTCGACGCGCAACTGACGAACACGCTTCTCATTCAAGTTGATGGTGATTATCAACATCGTTCGCAGGTCACTGTACCCGGTTTTCAATTGACCGATGGGGTACGCTTGCCATTGCAAATCAATCCTCGCTTAAACCTGAACAACCAGCCCTGGACACGTCCCGTAGACACGCGCGACGCTAACTTGGGAGCAAGCCTTGATTGGCAATTTGCACCAAGCTGGCATATCAACTTAGCGGCCAACCGTCACGAATTTAAACGTGATGATTTCACTGCATTTCCCTATGGCTGCAGCGCGGGAAACTTCTACCCCGGTTACTGCGCCAATGGAGACTTTGATGTCTACGATTACCAAAGTGAAAATGAAAGCAAATCGTTCTTGGGTGCGCAATTCGTCGTCACCGGCCAATTTGCAACGGGGAGTTTTCAACACCAAATCGCTTTTGGCTGGACGCGTTCAGTCAGGCGAGATTACTTTGGTGACGCCGTGTATGAATATGTTGGCAGTAGCAATCTAGATGCGCCATCCGTGGTGCCCGCTTCCACTAATCAAACTGGGCCCGCATTCTTGCGACGCAACGACCGCGATACCTCGTTTTTTGCACAAGACATTATTGGCTTAAACGAACAATTTAAACTGCACACGGCTTTGCGATTTCAACGCACGCAGCGCTCACAGTTTGGTTTAGCAAGTGAAGACAATCATGTTGCGCTGCCTTCAGCTGCGCTGGTTTTTAGCCCATCGGCACATCAGACTATGTACGCCAGTTTTTCTGAAGGGATCGAGCATGGTGGCGTGGCGCCCTTCGGTACGAACAACCAAAACCAATTGCTGTCAGCCACCCGTTCAAGGCAAGTTGAAGTTGGTGCAAAAGCGGAACTGACGACTGATTTTAGCCTTGCCCTTGCCGCGTTTCGGATAAAAAAACCGCTAGAACTGATCACTGCAGATAACGTTTTTTCCCGCCTCGGGAATGCAGTGCATAAGGGCGTGGAGCTCACCGCGCAGGGAAAAATCTCATCTGAATTCAGCGTGCTTGCTAGTCTGACTGCGCTACACGCACAACAAGAAGAAACAGGTGATACCAACTTGGATGGTAAACGCGTCACGAATGTGCCGCGCTTCAAATCGACCCTTTACGCAGACTATGCGCCCAAGCAATTGAGCGGCGTGCACTTGAACGCGAGTTGGCAATATGCCAGCAGCAAAGCCTTCAGCCCAGATAACAACATCACTGTGCCTGGCTACCACGTCATCAACGTAGGCGCAAATTACAGCACAGACTTAGGTGGGTTTCGTACGACATTGCGAATGAACGTGGACAATCTCTTTGATCGCCGCTACTGGCGCGACGTCACGCAATCACTGGGCGGCTACTT
>CAYPNW010000139.1:0-6485 GCA_964411965.1 uncultured Burkholderiaceae bacterium | reverse complement strand
AAAGTCGATTTACTGTCGCTGACTGCCATCATGATTCTCGCGCAGCAGTTTATTATCGGCATGTCGATGGGATTCATCGTTCGCGTTGTTTTCGCCGGTATTGAACTTGCGGGCGAAATTATTGGCTATACCATGGGCTTCGGCTTTGCGAGCTTTTTTAACCCTTTATCACAAACCCGCTCATCGGCCATTAGCCAATTTCTCATTTTGGTGGCAACAGTTGTTTTTCTTACGCTCGATCTGCATTTGGCGGTATTCGCCAGTTTGATTGAAAGCTTTCGAACCATCCCGATTACCGGCAGCCTAAGCTTTGGATTTAGCTTCGAAAAACTGGCGCTGTTTGGCGAGTCTATTTTCAGAACGGGTTTACAACTTTCTTTACCTGTCGTTGCCGCGTTACTCATCGCGAATATCGCCCTTGGCATCCTGACGCGCGCCGCGCCGCAACTCAATCTTTACGGTATTGGATTTCCCTTAACTATCGGAGTGGGTTTTTTGATGGTTAGCCTCACCTTGCCTTACATAAGTGTGCCGATTCAAAACGCGTTTTATGGCGGCATAGACGCGATCCAATCCTTATCGGTTTCGCCAACACCGCTAAGTCCCGCGAAGCCGCAGCCATAAGCCTAGCAATATACTTTATGGAATTCGCTTTTGCGTGCCCCATACTCTAAGGCGAGCGAAATAGATACATCCTACCAGTACACGATAAAATAGTTCGTTTTGCGCTTACTAGATAAGCACTTCCAAAATATACCCTGCTTTTTTTCAATAACTAAAACGATCATTCATTCACCAGACGACCACCCGCTATCGTGAGTGTACGACCACAACGAGATGCGATCGACAGATCGTGTGTCACTAAAATCAAGGTGGAGCCGCGTTCACGGTTAAGATTAAACATGAGCTGGATGACGGATTCGCCCGTGGTCGCGTCCAAACTTCCCGTCGGTTCATCTGCAAACAGCAAAGGCGGTTCAGTAACGAAGGCGCGCGCCAAGGCGACTCGCTGCTGCTCGCCTCCAGACAAATATTTTGGATAATGGCGCAGCCTCGTTGATAAGCCCACACGATCGAGCATGACTTCGGATTTCTCGCGAGCAGATTTATCGCCACGTAATTCCAGAGGAAGCATCACGTTTTCCAAGGCATTCAGATGTCCCAGCAATTGAAATGATTGAAACACAAAACCGAGCTTTTCCTTGCGAAACCCAGCTCTTCCATCCTCATCCAAGGCAAAGATATCAACGCCATCTAAAATAACTTTACCTGTTGTGGGTGTATCAAGCCCTGCAAGAATACCCAACAAAGTCGATTTTCCCGAGCCCGATGCGCCAACAATTGCGAGCGTCTCACCCGCTTGCACTGTAAAATTAATCTCATTAAGGATTGTTAGCTCCCCCGTCGCATCGGCAACACGCTTTGATAAATGCTGAACTTCGATCGATGGTGCGAGAGCTGTATTGGAAAGGGTCATAAATAAACCATGTTGATGAATTGTTGGAATTTGAAATTTGAACAAGCGCAAAATTGGCAGCGTCTGTTTCGTTATTTGATATTGACCGTAGTATTTGCACTGAGTTCAACCGCCGCTCATTCTGCTACAAAAACCTTGCTTGTGCTCGGTGACAGCTTGTCAGCCGAATATGGATTGGTGCGCGGCACCGGTTGGGTCGCGTTGCTAGAAAATAGGCTGCAAGAAAATCGAATTGCCTATCAGGTAATTAATGCAAGTATTAGCGGAGAAACGACAAGTGGTGGCAAAGCGCGCTTAGAAAAGCTGCTTGCAATGCATAAGCCGCGTGTAGTCGTTATTGAGTTAGGTGGCAACGATGCGCTGCGCGGCTTATCCTTAAAGGCCACGGAAGACAATCTTCGTGCCATGATTAACGCCTCCCAAAAAGCCCAAGCCCAAGTGTTGTTAGTTGGAATGCGTATTCCTCCCAATTACGGTCGCGACTATACAGAGCAATTTTTCTCGCTGTTTGCGAAACTGGCAAAACAGACCCAATCTGGCTTAGCGCCGTTTCTGCTTGAAGGGGTCGCCAACGACATCAATTTGTTTCAGGCTGACCGTATTCATCCTTTAGCGAAAGCGCACCCAACAATGCTCAACAATGTATGGCCGCATTTGCAGCCTTTACTTAAGAAATAAATGAAATATCCGCGCCTTCAAAACTTTCAAGACCTCTTGCCCGAACTACAAGAATTTTCCACCATTATCGATGTCAGAAGCCCCGGCGAGTTCGCAGAGGACCATATTCCTGGCGCCATTAATTGCCCAGTGCTTGATAACACTGAACGCATTCAAGTCGGCACGCTCTACAAACAAGTTGGTGCTTTTGAAGCAAAAAAAGTTGGTGCCGCATTAGTTGCCAAGAACATAGGCGCGCACATCCAGGCGCATTTCAGCGGCAAGGACAAGGACTGGCGTCCCTTGGTGTATTGCTGGCGCGGTGGCAATCGCAGCGGATCAATGGCACACATACTCGCCAGAATTGGGTGGCGTGTAGCCCAGCTAGACGGTGGGTATAAAGATTACCGCCGCTACGTGAATTCAGCACTGCCCGTACTTGCGTCCAATACGCAATGGCGCGTGATTTGCGGCACCACGGGCAGCGGAAAAAGTCACTTGCTACAAAGTTTAGAAAAACAAGGTGCCCAAGTTCTCGACCTAGAAGCGCTTGCCGCACATAAGGGCTCGGTTTTAGGCCATTTGCCCGAACAAGCGCAGCCGAGCCAAAAAATGTTCGAATCGCAGATATGGGAACGTATGCGACGGTTTGATCATACACGTCCCGTCTTCGTTGAATCTGAAAGCAAAAAAGTAGGCAATTTGCGTGTGCCTGAGGAAATTATTAATGGTATGCGCGGTTCGCCTTGCATCACCTTAGAACTCAGCCTAGAACAACGGATTGGCTTGCTTATGCGCGACTATGCCCATTTCGTGGCCGCACCTGAGGCACTGAACGTGCAACTCGACTGCTTGGTCAGTTTGCATGGCAAAGAAAAAATCCACGCTTGGAAACAACTCGCTCTTGCTGGCAGGATGGAAGAATTGGTCGGCATTCTATTGGAAAAGCACTACGATCCAACGTACATACGATCCATCAATAAAAATTTTTCTCAAATGGGCGAGGCATCACTCATCACGCAAGAAGGTATCACTGAGGCAGATTTTTCTCGCACAGCCAGCGTACTCTTAGCGGGATAAAAGCGCTAACCATCGCGGTCATCGACAATGCGCTGCCCTGCATCATCTAATTGATCAAACTGACGATGATTTAGCGCCCACCAAAAAATCGCGCCGATACCAAAAAGCAAAACCACGCTTAGGGGAACTAATAAGTACAAGATTTCCATTTAGTTTTTCTGTGAAATTGAACCTTGATATGGCGATGGATAGGTGTCTCGCGCGGACAATAGGCGAAGTCCATTGAGCACAACAAACAAAGAACTCAGCGTCATCCCCAGTGCCGCTTGCCAAGGGGCTAGCGTACCAGCAATGGCGGCAGGTACGGCGATCAAATTATAAATAAGCGCCCAAATGATGTTTTGACGGATTAAGCTTAACGCGCGCTTTGCAACCAGTGTCAGCGTGATCAAATCAAGCAAGCGGTTCGATAAAAGCATGACATCGCTACGAGATTGCGCAAGCGGCGCGCCCTGCCCCATTACCACCGACACATTGGCGAGCGACAGCGCTGGTCCATCGTTCATACCATCGCCTATCATCACCACCTTCGCCCCACGCTTTTGCATTTCAAGCACTTTATCAAATTTGTCTTTCGGGCTTTGCTCACCATAAAAGTCGTTGATATTGATTTGGGTCGCAATTCTCTTTACGACTGCAAATCGATCACCCGACATGATCAGCACAGTTTTACCCATCTCCTGCAAGCGCCGAATCGTTGCGGCCGCATCGGCGCGAATCGCATCGGTCAATCCAAACACCAACAAGACTTGATGTTCATCACCCAAAACGGTCATCGTTTGCTCTTCCATTTGAATGGGAACGATAAACGGTACCTCATGCAATTCTTGAACGAAGCGCAAACTGCCAAGCCGAAACAGCCGACCATTTACGTTTGCTTGTATTCCTCCGCCCGGCCTTTCCTCAACATGGGCGAGTTCTAGCGCAGATGCCGCTGTGAGCTTGGCGCAGTCCATAGTTGGTTCATTTTCACGAGCGAAGAACTCTTGCAAAGCGACTGCGACTGGATGTTGCGAGCAGCCTGCCATTGCCGCCGCAATGCGCATCAATGTGTGCGACTCAAAACCATCGCTCTTTGATTGACCTTGATTAGCTGTCGTTACCACGGTTTCGCAAGCATCGACTGTTAACTTTCCCGTTGTGAGCGTTCCCGTTTTATCAAAGATAAAGTGGCTGGCCTGCGCCATCGACTCAATTGCCCGCCCCTTTGCGATCAAAACGCCCCCTTTTGCTAACTTACCGATTGCTGCAGCCATGACCCCCGGTGTTGCCAACGACAATGCGCAGGGACAAGTAACAATAATCACGCTGATCGCCACCCACAGGGCACGCGAAGCATCAATTTGCCACCACACTAAGCCTGAAAAAAAAGCTAAGCACAAAATGACAGCGAGAAAGTGGCTCGCATACCGATCTGCCAGCGCCACTAACGGTGGTTTTTCCGTTGCGGCACTTTCCATCATAGAAATTAATGCAGCTAATTGCGTATCGTTGCCCACGCGCTCAGCGTGCATAACGAAAACACCGTGTAAATTTACCGTGCCGGCAAACATTTTGTCGCCTTCTTTTTTTTCCACGGCGGCAGACTCGCCTGTCATCAATGATTCGTCGCAACTACTGCTACCGCGCAAGACCAAGCCATCAGCAGGAATAATTTCACCAGCAGGGACTTGCAAAACATCGCCAACTTTCAGCAATTTTGCGTCGACTTGTTCAATCGCATCGCTTTCACCAAATGCCAAAAAGCGAAACGCGTTAACGGGTCGCAATTGCGTTAAGTTCTGCAATGCTTTGCTAGTCTTACGCTGCACTTGTCCCTCAATGTATCGCGCCACCAACAGCAAAAACACAAACATGATTGCAGAATCAAAATAAGCGACACCACCAAAAAATGTCGCCCAAACACTGGCAAAAAAAGTCAACAAAATGCCTAGAGAAACAGGCACATCCATGCCGACGTGCCGATTTTTGATGTCTCGCCATGCAGAGCTAAAAAAACCAGTACAAGAAAATATAATGACTGGAATAGTGACGACCAGACTCGCTAGTTTTAGAAGTCGATCAAATTCCGGTGATAAGTCGCTTTGTGCGTTGGAAATGGGCTCAAGGTACGCGGGAAATGCGAACATCATCACCTGCATCATCGCAAAGCCAGCGACAAAAATTTGCCACAATGATTTTTTCTGAAGCTGCCGCTCGTGCTCGTCGACACTCAGCGAAGCGGGAAATGCCATGTAGCCAAGATCAATAATGGCGTTGGTGATTTTTTTTGCGCTAGTAAGGTCAGCGTCCCACTCCACATCCGCGATATGGGTAGCGATGTTGATGTCGAATTTGACAATGCCTACAACTTGCAAAAGCCGAAATTCTATAAGCTGCACGCACGCTGCACAGCGTAAGCCAGAAATTCGCAAACGCATTGTTTGCGTTTTGTTCGCGGGCTTCGCTAGAGTGTCGTGATTCTCAATTGGAAGAGTGGTTAAATTCACGCGCGTCCTAAGCTTTTTGAAGTCTCATCTTGCGATATTCGAGCTGCATGCCTTCGTTCTCAATCAGGAGCAAAATACCCGCGCATCCATGGCAGCAGACTTCGCGCGTAGCGCCGTCAAAAGTTTGCAGCAACACATCCTGCTCTCGCATCAATTCGCCGCAATGAAAACAGGGCCTTTTAACTTCATGCGGTTTAGGCTGAAAGAGAAAAGAAAGCAAGCCCATTTGCGTTGACCGTTTAAAAATAAATGCAAGCGACATGCCTGCTCGAACGCATGATAAATGGCATTTCAGAAAAGCAACTTGATCTAACGCAAGTGCGCAAGATAAAAACACAATTCATGCTTTGAATTTACGGCGAATTGAAAAAAATGGGCTGGTAATTCGATTTCGCTTTGACTATAGCCGCATAGCTAATTTAGGTGAAAAACGGCCTATAAATCTGGAAAATTTACGGAGGCAAAAATGAAAAAACGGTAGCATTGCACCACCGTTTCTTGTATTTAACTGGATGAAAATTCAGAGAATTTTCTAATGCAAGCCAAGCTCGCGGTACGTCGTCACAGATTGTAGGAAATTCAACTTCGCAGATAACCGGCTAATGCTAACAACCGGAGCTCAAATTCCAACTGTCTTGGATACAGAATTTATCTTGTATATCGACCTCCTTTTGTTGAACCAGTTACAGCTTCAATATAGGCTAGCCGTAATGGTAAACAAAGAAAATTCTAACTATCTTCAAGATTTCTTAGATTGAAAAAATTAACCAAACTATTTTCTT
>CAYPNW010000138.1:0-6492 GCA_964411965.1 uncultured Burkholderiaceae bacterium | reverse complement strand
CAGCCCCACGCGCCAAAATGATAGGCACAGACGCAAAGGTAATCACGTTGTTGATCACGGTTGGCTGGCCAAACAAACCCTTTAAAGCGGGAATGGGCGGCTTCGCACGCACCACGCCGCGCTTACCTTCAATACTTTCTAGCATCGCGGTTTCTTCACCGCAAACGTAGGAGCCTGCAGCCTTACGTACTTCCAAATGGAAGGTCTTGCCCGATCCCAAAATATTCACGCCTAAATAACCTGCCGCGCCTGCTGTCTCAATCGCTGTGCGCATCGTTGCTACCGCAGCGGGGTATTCAGAACGAATGTAGACGTAACCTTGAGTGGCACCTGACGCGATGGCGGCAATTGTCATGCCTTCAATCAGCATGAAAGGGTCGCCTTCCATGGTCATACGGTCTGAGTAGGTGCCAGAATCACCTTCATCGGCATTGCACACTACGTATTTTTGCGCAGCCGCCGTTGCTGCCACGGTTTTCCACTTGATACCCGTTGGGAACGCAGCACCGCCACGCCCGCGCAGGCCAGAATCCAGCACTTCTTGTACTACGCCAGACGGTTCTAGGCTGAGCGCACGGCGTAACCCAGCGTAGCCTTCGTGCGCAATATAATCTTCAATCGATAAGGGATTGGTCACGCCCATGCGTGCAAAAGTGAGCCGCTCTTGCTGCTTCAAATAAGCAAGCTCTTCGGTTAGTCCATTCCCGAGTGCATGCGCGCCACCGTTTAAAAAATTGGCGTCAAATAAGTTCGCAATGTCTTCTACTTGAACTGGTCCGTAAGCAACTCGCCCCGCTACAGTAAGGACTTCGACCATCGGTTCGAGCCAGAACAATCCGCGAGAACCATTACGCACAATCTCGATTTGCAGGTTGCGTTTTTTGGCTTCAACGGCAATCTGTTCGGCCACATCATCTGCGCCAACGGCGACGGCGGCTGAATCACAAGGAATAAAAATCTTTTGCGTCATGTTCATTTTCTCGTGTTTGCTAGCAAGCGATCGAATTTGGCCTCGTTGATGCGGGCATAGGGCTTGTCATTAATGGAGATCGCAGGCGAACTGGAACATAAGCCCAAACAGTAAACTTCGTGCAAGCTGGTGCTGGCATCGTCCGCTAGGATTTTTTGGCACGCGTGTTGCCATAAATCGTCACTTCCCATCGCGCGACACGCCTCAGCGCGGCACACCTGCACCACGTTTTGACCAACCGGCTTTGTATGAAAATGGTGATAAAAAGTGATAACACCGTGCACTTCGGCACGTGAGAGGTTTAGTTCTTTCGCGATGACAGCCACAGACTCATCAGGTATATAACCAATGCGATCTTGAATATCGTGCAGGATAGGCAGCAGCCCACCGGGTAGGGATTTTTTCGCTTGTATCAGTTCAGCAATGGCGGCGCGATTCGTTTCACTCTGCATAAGGATTTTCGCTTTAACTATGTTGCACTGAAGCGTCGACAAACATTTTTCGAGCAATTGGCGAAACTTCGAGCGGATAAAAATAAGCTACATTCGAGTCTTTACGAGACAGACTGTGCGTCCGTCTCAACTTCAAAACAAAGTCGACAGGTTAAGGTGCAAGTACAAAACGCACCTTGACCTGTCGGGACCACACTACTGCCGATCAAATATTGGGGAAACTTTGACTAAGTTGCCAACTTCTCTTCCAATCGGAAGCCACTTAGAAAAACTTAGCTGCAGTAATACAAGCGCGATAAATACCCCAAGCCAAAGGAATGCCCACGGCCGCCCATGCCAACACCAATACGATGGGGCTGCTTGGTGTAGCTTGTGTCGCCGCCATGCTTGAGCCAGAAGTATGCACTTCAGATGCTTTGACTTTCTCATGCGCCAAACGCTTTTCTTCGGCTAACTGTTCTGGTGTCATAAACCATTTGGCATCTAGCGGACGAACGAGCAGATTGCAAATAAAACCGACCACCAGCATACCAACCAAAATGTACATGGTTTGGTTATAAACTTGGTCCTTCGGCAAACCCAAGCCTAACTGGTAATCACGCATATAGTTGACCACGACTGGCCCAAGTATGCCGGCGGTTGCCCACGCGGTTAAAAGCCGACCGTGGATCGCACCCACCATTTGGGTACCGAAAATATCTGCCAAGTACGCAGGTACGGTCGCAAAGCCACCGCCATACATACTGAGAATGAGACAGAATGCGCCGACGAAAAGGAATTTATTTCCCGCTGTTGCGCTGCTTGGTACGCTGAAATACAACAACGCGCCCAACACAAAGAAAATTGCGTAAGTGACTTTGCGGCCCAATTTGTCGGAAATCGATGCCCAGAAAAAACGACCACCAATATTGAACAAACCTAACAATGCTGTGAAGCCCGCCGCTACACCTGCAATCGCAGTCAATTGCGCTTTGTCGAGTTCGCCAATTTTCTTGGCAACGCCAATCAAATTACCGCCAAAAACTTCTTGCAACATCGGTGACGCAATACCAATCACGCCGATACCTGCACTCACGTTCATGCACAGCACCATCCAAATTAACCAAAACTGGGGAATGCCCCACACTCTGCTTACGTGTACGTGGTTTTGCGTGATCATGGCGTTGTTGGCTTGTGCTGGCTTCGGTGCCCAACCGGCTGGCTTCCAACCTGTTTCTGGAATGCGATAGCCAAACGCGCCGCAAATCATGAAGACAAAATAAATCAAACCCATCACCACGAAAGTCGGTACGACACCAACATCGGTTTCCGTTGCGAACTTCTTCATCAAATCGTTAGCTAAGGGGGAACCAATCAGTGCGCCGCCACCAAAACCCATAATCGCCATACCCGCCGCCATACCGCGGTGATCTGGGAACCATTTGATTAAAGTGGATACGGGTGAAATATAACCAAGCCCGAGACCGATACCGCCGATCACACCCGAGCCGAGTATCATCAGCCAAAATTGATGTAGATGTACACCAAGCGCAGACATCAACATACCACCGCACCAGCAGCAAGCAGATACCACGCCTACTTTGCGTGGACCAACGCGCTCTAACCAACCACCCCAAATAGACGCAGACAAACCAAGGAAGACGAAAAACAGGGTGTACATCCAACCTAGTGTGGAGATTTTCCAATCACACGTGGTGATAAACAACTCTTGAAAAAAGCCAACTTCGGGGCCGCACTTAATGCTTTCTTTGATACCAAGTGCTTTTGAGAGAGGGAGCCAGAATACGGAGAATCCGTATGCCATGCCAATACAGAGATGTATCGCTAACGCTGCAGGTGGTACTAGCCATCGATTAAAACCCGGCCCCGCAACGATATTTTCTTTATCTAGCAGACCGGCTGTACCGCCCGCCATACCTGCATCCATTGCTGTTGTCATACGTTCTCCTGGTTGCACACAATTATTTATAGTATTTACCTGAGATTCAACGCATGGCACCAGAATCCGAACAACTTTTAACAACGGAAACTTTAACGAATACCAATTGTAAAAATCTTAAATAAATCTTAACCCATATTGATGGATTTAAATTAGTGTCGTGGAGAAATCTTAATCACGCCAATTTTTTTTTGACATAGACCAATACAGCTTCTGTATCGACCAATTGCTAAGCGCAGAGGCAGAGTGGCAGAGGGAAAATTGCTAGAACGTGAAGGCAAGCAACAAAGAAATTGTGCGCGTCGTATTGTTACTTTTACTTACAAATCAAAAGGCACGCTGTGTTGCTTGAATGAATCAAGATGGCCGTCCGACAAACGACGCCCAGCTTTTTTACGCCGCGCAACCTTCTTTAGCATCGATTTGGCAAAGGTCAACGCTTAGGCTCGGCTTCGTAGTTCCGTCAGCGGCCCTGTGTGTAATGCTAAATGCGCGGCCCATTCTGGATCTTTGGCAAGCTCCAAGGCGAGGCGCAATGCTTGTGTAGGTCTTGCAGTATGTGCAAACATAAACCCGATGGGGGTCACAACTTCAGGCGCAACCAGCGGTACCGCCTCCAACTCGCCATAACCGCGCAAAACGCCCACCATCGCGCTAGGTAAAACGCTATACACATCGCCGACCATCACGCTCAGTCCTAAAGTCAAAATTGAATTCGTTTCGATGATGGGACGAACAGAAACACCCGCTTCTTTGAATGCGCTATCAACAATGGTGCGATTGTGCATTTCAGGAGTTAGCAAACAAAGGGGCAACGCCGCAGCGTCTTTCCACGCCATGCTTTCTTGTGTGATTCTTAAACCACCCCGATTGTGTTTGCGGCTTTTACGTAATAAAAAATATTGCTCTCGATATTGGTCAACTGCTTTGATTTCAACGACTCTCGGCTTCATACGCTGCGTATAACCGAGCGCTAAATCGATGGACAAATTCTCTAGGCCAGCTTCGATTTCTGGCGAACTCATGGAACGCAATACAATCGCAATTCCTTCATATCGGCGCTGCAAATGTCCTACAAAACGAGCCGCCACGGGCACGACGGTTGGCACAGCACACAAAATCAATCGCCCAACCGGATGCGTCAAACTACTTTGGATTTCTTGTTTGAGAACTTCCTGCTCCCGTAAAACGCGCAAGGCGCTGGCTAAAATTCTTTCGCCTTCGGGGGTAAAGCATTCGAAATTGCGACCGCGTTTGACTATCGTTGTACCGTACTCGTCTTCCAGCGTGCGTATTGCATTAGACAATGCAGGTTGGGTAATGTGGCATGCGTCAGCCGCCCGCCCAAAATGCTTATGTTGATGCAAGGCGACTAAATACCGGAGAGACGTGAATAGGCTCATTTTGCAAAAAGTGGATGGTCGTTTTGCGTAGACTTTACCTGAATTTTTGCTCATCGCGTGGATGGCAGAAATAGTTGGTCTGTTGAGGACCAAGCAATATGAGTCTTTAAGGGAAGCCGGCACGCAAAAAGCAGTGCCACTCACGCACTGAAAAACTCAATGCGATCGTGTCAACAGGAAGAAGAAAAAAATTGAAATCCGCAGTCGAATAAATTTATTAACCCGATTTGAGTGCCTGAACTTGCTCTTGCAAAGCCTCGATTCTGCCCAAGAGACTCAACACTAACAGCAGGCCGTTACTTTCCAGCTCAAAATCGTCACGCAATCGGCGAGCTCGATTGGCCATGACGATCGCGTGTAAAGGGAAAGTTTTGGGCATTGCATGCACGTCTGCTGGAACTAAAAAATTGTGATCAATGAGACCGCTTAACTCTTGTTCAGATAGACCAGAAACTTCAGTCAATTGCTGTGTGGTGCATTGGCCTTGGTCGTTGAGCCAAATTTGCTCTGTCAACTGAATTTTCATGCGGCATCTTTCAAATTAAAATGCGCCCTAGGTCTAAATTCAGAGACGCTTGCGAGTTGTTGGTAAAGATCTTGTTCGGCTTGGCTACTTTGTTTCGGGACCACGATCTTGATCACAGCGTACAAATCGCCGCCACCCGTATCGGAAGCCCTATCGAACTTAGGTAATCCATAATGAGGAATTCGCAAGCGTTGTCCCGATGAACTGCCGGGCTTGATCTTGAGTTCGATATTGCCACCGAGCGTTGGCATCATGATTGATGCACCAAGCGCTGCTTCCCACGCTGCAATCGGCACATCCAGCGATAAATCACGACCACTCACGCGAAATAAGTCGTGTGGCGCGAGTGCAATAACGATATACAAGTCACCCGACTTGCCACTATGATTGCCAGGACCACCCTTGCCAGCGAGACGCAAGCGTTGCCCTTCTGCCGCGCCTTTCGGTATCTTAATGCGGAAGGTCCGCGGCACTCGGTGCGGCAAACCCTTTTCATCGTACTCAGGCAATTCTAAAGACACATCGGTCTCACCGCCGTGATAGATTTTTTCCAGCGGCACTGCGACAGATACCGAATAATTCTCACCCTGCGACGGCGCACTGGCGCCCGAGCGACCATGAAACCGAAATGCGTTGAGTAAATCAGCAATGTCCACATCGTCAAACGAGGCAGCATCTGCACCGTATTGTTGCTGCCACTCAGGCGGTGGTGCAAAATCTTCACCCGCAGACCGTTGGCCTAGCTTATCGTATTCTTCGCGCTTTTCAGGGTTCTTTAAAGTTGAATAGGCTTCGGCGATTCCTTTAAACTTTTCTTCCCCCTGCGGATCTTCAGAGACATCAGGATGCGTTTTATGCGCGAGTTTGCGATACGCATTTTTAATATCGGCAAGCGTGGCAGTGCGCTCTAGACCCAAGATTTGGTAGTAATCTTTGTATTTCATTGTTGTCCTGTTTGTCGTCGCTCAGACAAATAGCCATCAAGCATCAAGCAAAATGTTTCCCAAAACGTCGAACTAAAAATGCTGATTGCATTTATGCGCAGGCCCTATGTTTTGACGCACACTTCTAAGAAGATCAGCAAATACATCGGTCTTTGCGCAAACGCCAGATACCAAGGCGTACAAATACGGCAGAAAATCAACGCACTGGAAATTTCAGCCCGTTTTCAGGCACTTAAAGCCTCTTTCGTCAGATTCCAC
>CAYPNW010000137.1:0-6501 GCA_964411965.1 uncultured Burkholderiaceae bacterium | reverse complement strand
GCAATAGACCTTTTTTTGATGCTTTGCAAGTACAGTCGTACAATCCTAGGTGGAACTGTTGCGTCTCGATCATCGGTTAAATTTATTCAATTTTCACTCTTGAATTACACGCCGCGATGACCTATTGTGCAATGCACCAATCACCACAAGGTAAGCACTTGGCTAATACTCATACAAAAAGCAGCGTCGCTGCACTCACTGTCGCCGCAATCGGCATCGTTTATGGCGACATCGGAACAAGCCCACTTTATACAATGAAGGAAATATTCTCAAAAGAATATGGCTTGGCGTTGAACCCTTCGAATATTTTTGGCATTGTCTCCCTGATTCTATGGGGGCTGACGCTCATCGTCGCCATTAAATACGTCACTCTTATTTTACGAGCGAGTAATCGGGGCGAGGGCGGCATCATGGCCTTGACTGCATTAGCTTTAGAGTCGGTTGGGAAGTCCTCTAAGTGGCACTTCACGCTGCTGGTTTTAGGCTTATTTGGTGCTGCGCTGTTTTATGGCGATGGCGTGATTACACCGGCGATTTCAGTGCTTTCTGCGGTCGAGGGTATCGAAGTCGCGACGCCAGCATTTAAACCATATGTGGTGCCAATTACGGTAATCGTCTTGATCTGCCTTTATGCCGTGCAGTCGAAGGGCACGTCTGGCATTGGGAAACTGTTTGGACCTGTCACTCTGATTTGGTTTGCCGTATTGGCGATCATGGGCATTATTAATATTGCCCATATGCCTAGTATTTTGGGTGCGTTAAGCCCCATGCACGCGATTCGCTTTTGTTTAGAAAATAAAACCCTGGCGTTTTTTGCCTTGGGTGCTGTGGTACTGGCTTTGACAGGGGCGGAAGCGCTGTACGCAGACATGGGACACTTTGGCGCCGGCCCGATTCGACTCGCTTGGTTTTTAGTGGTGTTCCCAGCCTTAGGCTTGAATTATCTGGGGCAGGGCGCTTTATTACTGGCTAACCCCGCGGCTGTTGTGAACCCGTTTTATAACCAACTAGGTGCTTGGAGCATTTATCCACTCGTTATTTTGTCGACAATTGCGACGGTAATCGCATCGCAAGCGACGATTTCTGGGACGTTTTCTATGACAAAAGAAGCGATTTCTTTAGGCTTCTTGCCACGCATGAAGATCATCCAAACCTCTGCAAAAGAAATCGGTCAGATTTACATTCCAACCGTGAATTGGTTGCAGTTGATCGCAGTCATCGCTGCTGTGATTGGATTTAATTCATCGAGCAATTTAGCTGCTGCCTATGGTATTGCGGTGACAGGTACGATGATGGTCACTTCACTTCTCACGTTTTTCGTCATTCGGTATGGCTGGAAATATAACCCGATTCTGTGCTTCGGTGCGACGGGTTTCTTTTTGATGATTGACTTCGCATTTTTCTCGGCAAATGCGCTTAAGTTATTTCATGGTGGCTGGTTTCCTTTAGTTTTAGGCGCGATCATGTTTACCATTATGCTCACCTGGAAACGCGGTCGAGAACTGGTGTTTGATAATCTGAAAAAACATGCCATACCACTTGAAGAGTTTCTCGAGTCCTTGTTTGTTGCCGCGCCTATTCGGGTTGCGGGTACAGCGATTTTTTTACGAGGAGAGGCAGATGGTGTCCCTCACGCCTTATTGCACAATCTTTCGCACAACAAAATTTTGCATGAGCGAGTGATTTTTTTGACCTTGCACAATCGCAAAATTCCATGGGTGCCAATGACCGAGCGCGTCAAAGTAACGGACATGGGTAATCAATGTTTTCAAATCGATGTCTACTACGGATTTAAGAACGAACCGGATATCCCTGCGGCACTCTCCTTGTGCGAACCCTATGGTCTCGTGTTTGAACCTTTGGATACCTCTTACTTTATTTCACGCCAAACGATCATCTCTAGCCCTGGTAGCGGTATGGCGAACTGGCGCGAAAATCTTTTTGTCGGCATGTCACGCAATGCGCGCGACGCAGCGGATTATTATCAAATTCCTAGCAATCGCGTGATTGAAGTCGGGGCACAAGTGGAAATTTGAAGATTTTTTATTTTTGGGCTTATCAAACAAAAATCACTATGCTATAATTTTGTTTTTCGCGGCTGTAGCTCAGCTGGATAGAGTACTTGGCTACGAACCAAGGGGTCGTGGGTTCGATTCCTGCCAGCCGCACCAGATTAGAGGGACTAGATGAAAATCTAGTCCCTTTTTTCGTTTCGGATTGCTTACTTTTTCGCGTAGATTGGAAGCCCTAGGCGGTTTTTACGACCTGCGGAAGCTCCAACGTAAAGGTCGTGCCCACACCCAATTGACTTTCAACTTTGATTTTTCCTTCTAATAAAGAAGTGACAATGTTGTAGGTAATACTTAAGCCTAAGCCGGAACCACCATGGCCGAGTTTGGTAGTAAAAAATGGCTCAAATATTCGAGATAGAATTTCTGGTGCGACGCCTGCGCCATTGTCTTTAAAAATAATTTCTACATTACCATCTGCGATTTGCGTGGCCTCAATCAAAATCTGTCCAGCTTCCTTCGCTTCAAAGCCATGCACTAAGGCGTTTTGGATTAAGTTGATAATTACTTGGCCATAAGATCCGGGATAGCCATCCATTTGAATATCATTAGGAATACTCACTAAGATTTGATGGTCAGCTTTTCGCACTTGACTCATCATTGTCGCCACCAATTCATCCGTGACTTGTTTAAGATTGAACGGGCGTCTTTGCGCACTCTCTTGATCAACTGCGACTTGCTTGAAGCTTTGGATGAGATTCGCAGAAGTTGATAATCCACGCATGATGAGGATTGATGCATCTTTGCATGCTTTGATAAATGCATTGAAATCAGATCGCTTGACTGCGCCACTGGCGATGCTTTCTTGCATAGCACCAGCCTGCTCCTCTAAGGTGCTGGCGACCATGAGACTATTTCCAATCGGCGTGTTGAGTTCATGCGCGACGCCCGCAACTAAAGAGCCAAGAGCGGCTAATTTCTCTTTTTCTACAAGTTGTTGCTGGGCGTCTTTTAACTGCTGATAAGCATCAGCATTATCTAAAGCGACACCTGCATAGGCGGCCAAGGTGCGTAAGATATCCAACTGTGGTCGCGAATAACTGTTTTTATTGACGCTTGCTACGCCGATGACACCCCGCACTTTGCCGCGCAGAAGGATAGGCACAATAAGCATGGATTGGTAGGCGGTGCCGTGCTCGGATAAATCGATAATACCTTGTTCTTTTAACGGTATTTCCACGTTTTCCATCGCTCGATAATCATGAAGTTGAACGTCGATATCATTGATGAATACTTCAAGATTATTTAATACGCACCAGACAGACAAGCGACTTTGATCGCGCAAATCTTCAACACAGTTTGCACATCGTTCGCCCCCCATAATGACGAAGGGATAGTCAATTGTGTTTTTCTCTTGATTGTAAAAACCCACTTCAAAAATGCTTAACTCCATCGACTGCCGAACGTTTTCGTAGAGCAGTTGGATGATCAATTCAGTATCAAGTGTCGCGGTTATCTGGCGGCCAATTTCACTTAGTTGCGAGATTTGTCGGTGCGCAATTTCTAGGGATTCCTTTTGTTCGACGACTTCTGCTTTACGTTCTAATGCCGATTTGGTTTGTTCTTTTAACTCTGCAGTACGTGCTGCAACTAAGTTTTCCAAACGTTGCTGGCGCTTCACGAATGAGCGAATTCTGAACTTATAAAGGTTGAAGGCCACGCCAAGTAGTCCTGCGAAAAGCAAAATTCGAAACCACCAAGATTTCCAAAATGGCGGCGTAATCGTTACAGTAATTTGCGCCCCTTCTTCATTCCATAAGTCGTCTTTATTGCTAGCTTTGACGCGGAAAAGATAATTTCCTGGATCTAAATTCGTATAACTAGCTTGTCGTTTGGTGGCGTCTGTTTGTGTCCATTTCTGATCAAATCCTTCGAGTCGATACGCATACTTATTGCGAGTGGGGTCAGAAAAATGCAGTGCAGAAAACTCGATTGAAAAATTTGAATTTCTTTGGCTGAGCGTTATCCCTTCGGGCGAAAAAATAGAGCCTTTGAAAGTATTTGTCTGGCGGGCATCCATCGAGTTGATAGATTGATTTGAAATGAGAAAGTCTGTGATTGTTACGGGTGGCTTGTGCGAATCTGGTTTAATCATTTCAGTTCGGAATGCGGTAAAACCATTTAATCCACCAAAGACAAGCGTGCCGTTTTGCAAACGTAATGATGCACCGACAAAGTAAGAGCCTTTGATTAAGCCATCTTTTTGTGTGTAGTGTTTTACGGTGTTTGTCTCGGGAACATAGCTTGTAATTCCAGCCGTTGTGCTAAACCATATATGTTCATTGCTATCTTCTAAAATACCGCCTACAGGGTCGACGTTCCCGTCTTTGTCCTGCACGAGCTGAAATTCGGTGTTCCCTTTATCGTCAATCTTAAGTAAGTTTAGTCCACCAGCGGTGCCAACCCAGATTCTTCCTTTGCTGTCTTGAAAGAGATGGTGTACGCGATTGTGACTAAGACTTTTGGTATCTAGTGCGTTGTGTTGAAAATGCCGAAACTTCTTGCTCGCTTTATTGAAAAGGTCTAATCCGTTGATGGTGCCGATCCAAATTTGACCTTCACGATCCTCTAGTAGACCTAAACCCCAATTGCTTGCAATCGTGTCAGGGTTCTGAGGGTCGTTGACGAAACTTTCAAATTTGTCCTGACCTTGAGGGCGTCGAAAAAGGCCATTGCGCGTCAACACCCATAGCGTGCGTTCGCGATCTATTAACAATCGCTCGATGTAATTACTGTTTGCATCGGCGCCGAGTGGAATACGTGTGAACTTTTGTTTATCGACCTCAAACAAAGTTAAGCCAGTCTTTGCTCCTATCAGCAAACGATTATTAGTTTCAATTTCAAGCGACAAAAGCTGATTGTCAGGCAGACTTTGTGGGTTTTTTTTGTCGTTTTTCCAAGTGCTTATTCGCGAGTTTTTGGTGTCAACAAGATTCAGCCCATCAACGGTACCGATCCAAACGCGCCCTACATCATCCTCCGCTATGGCTTTTACACGTGGCCCTGTGAGTCGATTCACATCCACCAACAAGACGTTAGATTGGTCGAACCCATTGCTCGTTAGCTCGGTCCGAGCGATGCCAGCGAACCAGGTTCCAATCCATAGTAATCCTGTCTTGTCCTGAAACAAGGTATTAATGCGGTTACTCGGAATGCTTTGTGGATCGCTTTCGTTTTGGATAAAACGCGAAATCTTGCCGTCTTTAGGGTCGCGGCGCAACAGACCCTCATCGATAGTGCCGATCCAAAGCATGCCTTGATTGTCGTGCAGAAGCTTGAGTACACGAGTCGATTTTAAATTTTCGTCTCCGGTAATTTCGAGCCTATCGCCTTGGGTAGTCCGGATATAACTTAGGCCTCCGGTCGTGCCTATCCAAAGTGTATCGGCGTTGTCGAATGAAAGACTTAGAATGTTGTTTTGTGCCTCAACAGCGCGATTAGCTAGGTGCGTTTTTATATGTTCAAAGCGTTCAGTTTTTCGATTGAACCGTTCAAGCCCGGCGGCAGTGCCGACCCAGAGATTACCTAAGCGATCGAACGCAATGACGTTTAAGGTGTCACTAATGATACTTTCTGGTTGCCTCGGATCGTGGCGATAATGGGTAAATTGCTTGCTTTTGAGATCAAAACGCATTAACCCAGCATCAGTCGCCAGCCAAAGCGTGTTCTGCTGATCGGCAAGGATTTGTTCAACGGTATGGCTATGGTTTGAGCCAATGTTTTTTGGATCTGGTGAATAGGTCGTAAATTTTTGCGTTGCTCTATCAAACTGCGCCAAGCCGCTTTTTGTGCCCACCCACAGATTGCCATTTTGGTCCTCGTGTGCGGACAGTACGTAATTGTCTGGAAGACTTTTCGTGTCGCGTGAGTTAGTTTTGAAGACTTTGATGCGATAACCATCATAGCGGCATAGGCCAGCTTGGGTACCGAACCACATGTACCCTTGGCTATCTTGGAAAATACTAGTGATGGATTCTTGCGGCAGGCCGTTTTGAATACCAATGCGATCAAAACGCAACTGTTTTACTTCTTGCGCACTAACTGGCGCGCAAAAACTTGTGATCATTACGCACAGGGAGACAGCGACAAAAACGAAATGTTGAGCGAGAAACTTAATCAATGAACAAACCTTTCAACCTTGAACTTACTCCTACGGTCTTTGATCGTTTTCCCGGTAGTGCGAGTGACAGTTTGAGACTGGATGAAGCAAAGTCGATTTTATGTATTTGATGAGGCTCGAACAATGCGAAATTGGTAATCAGCGCTCAATGCAACATGATTTTGACAATCATTCACAATTTAACCTAGAAACGGCAGTTGGACAGGTTCGAGTGTGCGTTTTTCTGGCTTTCTGGCAAGGCGTGTGCCGCCCAGCGTGAGGACGACGCAACCTTCATGTTGCTAGGACGAGCAACGTAGTCCAGAGAGCCAG
>CAYPNW010000136.1:0-6524 GCA_964411965.1 uncultured Burkholderiaceae bacterium | reverse complement strand
GCAGCATGATTTCTTTCGCGACGAAAGTAATCAAGCATGCTACATTTTCTCGCCTGTTGCTTTCGATAACGCTTCTCAAGGAAAGAAAATGCCGTTTTACCTCCATCATCAGCGCCGTTTGTCGCTCACATTCGCTTATTTCTTTTTGGCCGCATTTTTATTATGTTCCAGCATTTTCGCGCAGGCGGCAGAAAAACGTCTGCTCACGCCGCAAGATTTATGGTCAGTGAAGCGCGTCGATAATCCCGCCGTGTCGCCAGACAAGAAGCGTGTCGCTTTCACCGTGCAAGAATGGTCAGTTGAAAAAAATAAATCGACCACGAACATATGGTTAGTTGACATCAGTGGCGCAAGCAATAACGCCACACCACGTCGCTTAACGACGGCTGAAACCAACGATGGCGCGCCCGTTTGGAGTCCCGATGGCAGCCGTATCGCCTTTACCTCTAAGCGCAGCGATGACGAAGCACCGGCGTTGTATATTTTGCGCTTAGACGGCGGTGAAGCAGAGAAAGTACTTGAATTGCCGTATGGCGTAAGCAACCCAAAATGGCTGCCGGATGGTGAAGGTTTGGTTGTAGCGAGCAGTGCCATTCCCGCTTTAAAAGGGCAGTGGGAAGCCAGTGATTTGGCAGCAATGAAGCGCGAAATCAATCGCCGCAAAACATCAAAAATGACGGCCAAAGTTAGCGAAGATCGTCAATTTCGTTTTTTTGATCGTTGGTTAACAGATGAACTTGCTAGTCATCTTTTGCGCTTAGATTTAGCCAGCAAAACGATTAAAGATTTAACGCCGCAATCAGTTCAATTGTTTAATGCAAGCGGCGAGGCGAACTATGACATTTCTCCCGATGGAAAAAATCTGGTGCTTTCCATGAACATTATTCCTGCGCCGCACCGCGAAGCCGATAACATGGATTTGCTGTTAATCCCCACGGACGGCAGCGGGACAATGAAGAACCTCACGAACGATAACCGTGGCGGCGATTTCAATCCGCGCTTTTCGCCTGATGGGAGAAACATTTTTTATAGTCGCGTAAAGTCGCCGTATTTTGATGGTAGCTTCGCGAAACTCTGGCGTGTCGATTTAGGCTCTGGAAATAATCAACCAGTCACAGAAGCGCAAGACCTTGCCGTGGGTGAATTCGCCATTGCCGCTGATGGCAAAAGACTCTGGTTTACCTCGGAAGACAAAGGGCAAACGGCACTATTTTCTACCGCGCCAAACGGCAGCGATTTCGCGCCAACTTTAAGGCTGGGTAGCATACACAAAGTACGCGCTGCGGGCACGCAACTGGTTTTCTTGAATGAAACCATGAGTCAACCTAACGAATTATTTTTATTCGATACAGCCAATCAAAAACTGCGGCAAATCAGTAATTTTAATGATGCGTTCATGAGCCAGTTTAACCTCGGCAAAGTGGAAAGTTATAGCTACAAAGGCGCGAACGACGAAACCGTGCAGGCATGGTTAATTCTGCCGCCAAACTTTGATGCCAATAAACGTTACCCCTTGTTGCAGCTCATGCATGGTGGCCCACACACCATGGTTGGCGATGCTTGGAGTTACCGCTGGAACGCGCATGTCATGGCCGCACCGGGCTACGTTGTCACTTGGGTGAATCGTCATGGTTCGACAGGTTTCGGTGAAAAATTTGCGCAAAGCATTTCAGGTCAATGGGGCGACATGCCCACTGAAGATATTTTGCGGTCCACTGATTTGTTGCTCCAGCGTTTTCCCAATATCGACAGCAATCGTGTTGCCGCTGCTGGTGGCAGTTATGGAGGCTATATGGCCGCTTGGCTGGCTGGTCACTCTGACCGCTTCGCCACACTCATCAACCACGCGGGAGTGAATGATTTTATCGCCCAATACGGTGCCGATATTACCAATTACACATTTGAACGTGTACTCGGTGGGTCGCCGTGGAACAATCCAGAAGCCATGCAAAAAAATAATCCAATCACGTACGCAAAGAACTTTAAAACACCAATGCTGATCCTACACGGCGAACTTGATTACCGCGTGCCTTATGTGAACGGCACTGCCATGTATGGCATTCTCCAAGGCATGCAGATTCCTACTCGCTTGGTGATCTTCCCGAATGAAAATCATTGGATACTCTCGCCACAAAATTCGATTTATTGGAACTGGGAAGTGCAGAGTTGGCTACAAAAATATATCGGTGGTACGCCTACTTTGAGTCGACCGAATTTTTAGGTTTTGCGTTTCGTACGCTTTGTACCTTCTTAATTGTAGGTTATTCAACCTGTTAATGAAACCTTTGGAGTCGCACTTGAAAAAATTCACAGCTTTAATCAGATTTGCTTTGATTAGTGCTTTAAGTGCGTGCGCGAGTGTTGTCGCGGAAAACAAAGCGGAGGCTGTTGTAACGAGCGATGCGTTATTTGAAACGATTTCCGCATTAGATGCGGCCGCCTTCGATGCATTTAATCGCTGCGATTCGTCCGAACAATTGCAAAAACATGCCAGTTATTTCGCGCCGGATGTTGAGTTTTATCATGACAATGGCGGCGTTACGTGGACACGAGACGCCATGCTAGCCAATACGCAAAAATACGTTTGCGGCAAATTTCGCCGAGAGCTTATTCCTGGTAGCTTGAAGGTAAGCCCAGTCAAGGACTTCGGTGCGATAGCGCAAGGTACTCATCGGTTCTGTCAATTTGCGACGGGCAACTGTGACGGCTTGGCGGATTTTGTCATCGTGTGGCGCGATCAGGGCGGCTCATGGAACATGACGCGGGTACTCAGTTACGGGCATCGCAGCAAATAGTTCGGTCAACAATACGCAATTGCTGCTGCTTGTAGGTAGAAACCGAGGAACTTAGAAGGTGTTGCCGATGTGCGGGCACCAGCGGCGAAACTTTCGACAGTTTATAGGCATCGCAATTCAATCAAACTTATGTTTCTAAACACCCGAAATTAAAAAATCGAGGGCGCTGATGATGTCGTTTTTTGCATGGGTTACTTCGAATGCCAACTTACCAAGTGCCTTTCTTTGTATGCCCGCCAACTGCGGTGTCAGCACTACAAACTCGTGTTGATCTAGTTTAAGTACAGGTGTTAGGCGGGTCAGAATTTTTGTCCGACTTTGGTCAAATTTAGCCAGCGGAATAACTACAGTTGTGACAAGTTCACTTAGCAAATTGCTTTGGACGTCGAGTAAGTAGGGGAAAGTTTTTTTTGTCTGTATATTTTTATTTTGGTAGACAGAAAACTGCGCCATCAGAAACTCCGTAAATCATCACTAAACACACCGCCTTCGGCGACTGAGTCGTTATATGTCGAAATTGATTCACGGTTTTCCTTTAGCCAGCGTTGCGTCTGTAATTCTTTTATTTTCGATTTCAATGCGAGTTCTAGTGTCGCCGATAAATTAATGTCAAAGGCCTTTGCTTGACGAAGTAAATCGCTGTTAATACTCAAATTACTGGCCTTTTTTACCGCATTTACATCATACAAAGTGCTCATACGAATCTCCTTAAGTCGATGCGCATAGTTTATGCGCATGCTTATTGACGGTCAATAGACTTTGGTGCGGTTTCTTTTTCAAGAATCGACCATACGGAAAGAATTTCAAAATTTGATCGCAGTAACTTAATCAGAGCTTCCTTAAAATGAAATTCGCATTGGCTAACATTTGTAGCTTCGGCCCTACTGTTAGAGTTAGCACTACGGAACAATTAATCGTCACGTTCTAAACACACGCCCAAAAAAAGAGGCGGCCTGTTTAGGTCGCCTCTTTTTTGTCGTTGTTTTTGCTAGATGCCAGTTTTATCGCGTATCTAACTTCTCCGGTTTTTCTCTTCTTTCCTTTTCAGGCTTGGCCTTTTCCGGTGGTGCTTCTCGGCGTTGCTCTTGCACGGGAGCAGGGCGTTCAACGCGGGGCGCTGGGGGAGCAGGTGGTGGCGCAACTTGCACGGGTGCTTGCTGCACAGCGGCTGGTGGTGGCGGTCTTGGCACATCACGCGGTGGCTGCGGGACTTGTGGGCGTTGTGCTTCAAATTGGCGCGGATTTTGTTCCGGTTCACGTTCGCCCGCGCGGTTGCCAGGTTGGTGGCGACGTTGCACTTCGTTAGGCTCGGGATAACCCGCGTTTGGCCGTGGTACAGGTGCGGCGATCGGTGCGGCTGGTGCAGGGCTTGGTGCTGGAGTTGGCGCCGCTTGAATCGTCGGTGCAGGTGCTGCATACACAGGTGGCGGTGGTGCCGGTGGCGTCGGCCGTGGCGCGCCGTTTGGTTGACGCAATTGTCCGTCAATACCGCGTTCGTTGAGAACGTCGCGGCGATCGCGACGTTGTGCATCGTTTTGATCAGCGCCGTTGTTATTCAGGCGAGCGTTCGGTTGGTTGCCAATAACAACGGGTGTGGAACGACCGTTGTTCGAGGTATTTTTAGATATATCACGAGGATCAGGCGTGTCGGGGTAGGGTTCAATACGCGTCGGGTTATTGTTGAGATTACGATCGCCACGCTCAATCCGGTTGACGGTGTTTGCGTTATTTCCATCGTTACCATTATTTCTGCGATCACCGCGATCAAACCCACCTGTCGGCCTACCAGCGTCGTCACCACGGCGTCCGCCATGCATGACAACGTTAGCATTCGGGTTGTTGACCGTGACAGGCGCAATGGCAGCCGCACCTGCTACGCCTAAAGCTGGCGTGTTGCCTATGGTCGGCGTGGTTGTTGGATTACCGCTTGCAGAGCTGCCGCGCCGATAATCATCACGCGAGCCACGTCCAATAGGTGTAACAGGCACTTGCGCTGGGTTGAAAGTTGCAACTACCGGGCGTGCCCGATATTGCTCGCCGTTTGGCACCACCGCGCGTCGTGCGCCACCGAACATGCTCTCGTTAGTCGGTGCAATTCCTGGGCCGCCATGGCCAACTTGAGCGTTATTGAATTGCTTGGTGTCAATCGGCACTGCCGCGCCTGCAGTTGCTTGGCCTTTTACAAACGTGGCTGTGGGTACTGCGGTGACGGCATTACGAATATTTTGGTTGATGTAAACGTTACGTGTATTGTTAATGACAGTGTTGTTGACGATATGGGTATTACCAACATTGGAGTTAATACGACTCACGTAGCGCGAACTACCATAGTAACTTGGGCGATAGGCTTCACCCGGTGCTAACGGGAACCACGCCACACCCGGTCCGCGTGAGCGTCCACCGATGCTCAAGCTTAGACTGACACCGCTGCCACCACCGACAAAAGCGACCAGCGCAGGCGCATAAACGGGCGTCGAATGGCGCAAGTGTTGCCCTGGCACCCAACCCCAACGCCGGCCAACAAAGGCCCAACGGCCGTAGTGGTAAGGCGCAAAACCCCAAGGCGCGCGATCCACCCATGTCCAACCCCATGGTGCGACCCAAACCCAATTACCATCGCGGTAAGGTGCCCAACCACTTTGCACTGTACGCGGGTACCAAACGGCACCGTATTCGGTGCTGTTTTCCCAAGATCCATTTTGGTCAAGCTGCTGGTAACCGATCACCTCGCGTGAAACGTATTGCGCTGATACAGAAGTATCTTCCGCGCGATCTCTATCGTTCACCCATAAATCGAACGCATCATAAGGCGGGATGCGGTTGATCGACCGGTGAACTAAGTTTGTGCCAGAGAACAATACCTGCTCAGATTCCCGCACCGTCAAACTATCGCGGTCGCCATACGCAATGCCCGTGCCGCGCCGGATGATCACATTGGTGGTGTTGTCATCATTCACGTTAATGCGGTACTCGCCGGGTTCTTGCAAAGAGAACGCTAAGTTCGGTGTATTTATCTCAATCACGTCTCTGGTTGACAAATCACGTACGCGCACGACCAAGGTGCCGCGTGTGATTTTAAGTTGGATTTTATCGTCCGAGAGCGTCAAAAAACTTAAGCTAGAACTTTCGCCTAGGCGAAACGCGCTAGAGCCAATATGCATTTCCGCCCGCCCATTAGGCGGCACCCACAAGCTATCACCCACGGTGAGAGGGCGGTTCACATTCACGTCAGCCCAATCGTCGCTACCTGCAGGCGCGAAACTCGCCGCACCGCTGACATAACTCAAACGTGCAACACGGCTGGGTGGGTCAACTTCAACATCGCTCTGCGCAAAACTCGCGCTCTGCACGAACAAGCTGCTCAGCGCCAGCATGGCTAGCATGCCAACGACAAATAGACGCTTCGGCGCGCCACGCATTTGCTTTTTGGGCTTAGACATAGTGATTTTCATTGGTCTCTTTCTTATGGAGGAGTCATGGTAAAACTTAGGCAAAACCGCATCGGCAACCAATATGCGCGTTGCCGCACTCAACAGCAGACTTCGACGACGCGCCGACCGACGCGATTTTGCCTAAATTCTCCAATTTACGACGTGCTATAACGCACAAAAATAGTTTGAAAATCATTCTCTGAAGAAATTGCCTTCACAGAAAACGACAAAAACGCATGCTTGATGAGCGCTTAACGCACGAGTAGCGGTTTTGGATGGCAGGAAATCGAAAATTTTT
>CAYPNW010000135.1:1380-6525 GCA_964411965.1 uncultured Burkholderiaceae bacterium | reverse complement strand
GTTGAGTCGAAGTTTAAGCCCACCAGTTCGGCGTTTTTATTGAGTACGGCTGATCCTGAATTGCCTCCAGTCGTATCTGCGCTGCTTAAGAAATTGACTGGGACTGTGCCTAGGGTGGCGTCGCGGAAAATGCCGTAACGCTGCGCCTTTACTGCGTCTACTAAGGCCGGTGGTACTTCAAATGGTGCGCTGTTACTTTGCTTTTCTAAGATGCCTTCAACGCTTGTGAACGGACCTTTGCTGATGCCGTCGCGTGGCGTGTAGGGGGCAACGGTGCCGTAGGTGACACGCAGCGTGGAATTGGCGTCGGCATAGACGGGTTTGCCTTGTGATTTCTTCCATGCGATGACGGCCGCCATATAACGCGGGATCACTTTTTCTAAATTGCCGTCGACTTCTTTACGCTGATTTTCTAATGCCATTTCAATCGGCTGAAGCTTAATCGCCAAGGCAATCATTGCATCGCTGGCGCTCTGAAAGTTTTCTGCGGGCTTATCCAAATACGCAAGCCGGTTGGCGGTTTGTGCCAGTTGCGATGCGCCGATCAAGGCTGCAGCTTGTTCAGCGCGCGGGAGCAGGGCATCTAGACCCGCCGGATGGGTGGCAACGGGCAGCGTGGCGTAGCGCTGTAGTGCGGCAGTCCAACGGGCTTGATCGATTTTGACGACCAGTGATTGCTCTAAGCGTGTGAGCCTGGCTTTGATAAAGGGAATGTCGCGTTCTTGAAAGCCGCTTTCCCTTTCGGCGTCAGGCTTCTTTTGTTCTAATGCGAGCCGATACAGCGTGCGGGCGCTGCGCAATAAATCGCTGGTATTAGCCACAGACCACGCAAATTCTTGCGCACTGAGTGCGGTATCGGCGGCGACAACTTCGTCTAAGTCTTTGAGCAAACTTTGATTTTCAGCGCTGTTTTTTTGCTGTGCCAACCAGTTGCGAAACATCGTATATTGGCTCTCTTTGATCGCCGCAATATCTTTGCGTGCAAAGCCGTCAAGCAAGCCTTGGGTCTTTTTTAAGCCGTTATTAATGCCTTTTACAACGCTGGCATAACGTACCGCGGCTTCAGCGTCATCTTTTGTGGCCACATTAATGGTTGCGACATCTGCCGTTGATTCTTCGACGCGGCGCGGGTAACTCACGTCGCGGGCGAAGCGAATTTCGCTAGCTAATTTATAGCGGCTGGTGCGCCCAGGGTAGCCTGCTAATAAAATCGGGTCACCACTTTTTAAACCTTCAGCCGATACACGCAAGAAGTCTTTGGAATGGTAGGGAACGTTGCTGGGTGAGGGGTCGGCGGGGCGACCGTCTTTGCCCACATAAGCCCGTAAGAACGCAAAGTCGCCGGTATGACGCGGCCATTCAAAATTATCGACTTCGCCACCGAAGTTGCCAATCTTATCGGATGGGGCGTACACCAAACGTACATCGCGTATCAACAATTGGCGAATGCGGAAATATTCCAAGCCGCGATGAAAGCTGGGCACCGAGCAACGAAATGCCTTGTCTTGCTCGCACTCTTGGATCAGTTTCTTGATGCGTTTTTGGATCGCTTCATGGCGTTCGCGCCCGCTCAGATTCGGCGCCAAATCACCCAGCACTTGCTGCGTGACATTATCCACTTGGTCGGTAATGTAGACGCGCTCGTTGGGCCCTGCTGGCAATTCTTCCGCTTTTGATTTTGCCAAAAAACCGTCGGCTATCAAATTGCGCGTGGCGTTGGAATTGCGCTGTATTGCACCGTAAGCGCAATGATGGTTCGTCACCACTAGTCCCGCATCAGAAACAAAAGACGCTGAACAACCGCCCAAGGAGATGATGGCACTCATGGGGTGTTTCTTCAGATCCGCCAGCTTTTCTGCGGGAATCGCAATGCCTAGGCGTTTGAGTTCTGCTTTGAGTTCAGGTAATTGGTGCGGCTGCCATTGACCTTCGTCAGCGACGCTCGCCTGCGAGCTAAAAAGTATGAAGCTGAAAACAGCGAGGGAACGGAAGCAATGTGTAGGCGCTAATCTCATAGGTAGAAATTGGAAAAATTAAAAGTTAATAAAAATGGGTGGATGTTTGGCTTTGCTGGTTTTGCAGGTTTTTTCCGCATTGAATTTCGTCTTCTTGCGTCGGGCTTTTCGCGGTCAACTCCTGCGGCAGCATAAACCAAAAAATCGTTTGTACTTGCGGTTCGGATTCGAAACCAATTTCTCCGCGCATTTTCTCTACCAAGGATTTAGTGATATGCAAGCCCAAACCCGCACCCTCAACGGGGCGCGTATTTGCTCTTGCGGCTTGCGCAAAGCGGCCAAAAATATGCGCATGAAACTCTGCTGGAATACCGCAGCCTCGGTCGCAAATTTCAACCCGCCACATCAGGCCTTGATGGGTGCTATGAGAGCTATGGGAGCGAATGGCTACCATGACACGTTCATTTGCAGGTGAAAACTTTGTGGCATTCGAGAGCAGGTTTGCCATGATTTGCATGAGGCGATTAGCGTCGCCCAATACCATCGCTGAGTGGGGCATGGTGCTGAGTTCATACGTGACATGGAACTGCGCACCGTAAGCGCGGTTGGCTTCTATCGCCTGCTGTACGAGGTTCACAAGGTCCAGCGATTCCATCTTTAGCTCAATCTTTCCGCTGCTGAGTTTTTCAATATCAAGAATATCGTTGACCAGGTTAACTAAGCGCAGGCTATTTTTGTGCGCGATTTGTATCATCTGAAGTACCTTAGGTGGTAACGCACCTAAAGCGCCGCCTTCTAATAAACTTAAGGAGCCGCGTATTGACGTGAGCGGCGTGCGCAGCTCGTGGCTAACGACGGAAATAAATTCTGACTTCAATTGATCGACACGCTTTTGTTCCCGCAAGTCCAGCACAAACGCAACCCATTCTTGGGTTGATCCTTCCAAACGAGCCAGCCCTAACATGACCGGCACAAGTTCGCCATCACGGCCACGTATTTGGCTTTCAAATGGAAGGTTGGGTTGATCAATTTGATGGTCGCGCAGTATCGCTTGTTGCTTTTCTTTGCATGATTCTAGGCAGAGCGAGAACCAGTTCAAACTGCCGGATTCGATGCTCTCCTTGGTGTGGCCAATAAGTTTTAATAGCAAGTCATTGGCATCGCGAATATTACCGTTAGCGTCGCCTTGGACAATGCCGATCAAGCTTGAATTCATGACCCGTCGTAAGCGTTGCTCACTGATTTGTAAGGCGGCGAAGCTAGTTTTGATGTCGGCTTGTAGTTGCCGATGTTTTTCTTCTGCTTCGGCGCGTGCCGTGATGTCGGTAATGAAGCCATGCCAGAGAATGCTGCCATCGGTTTGCTTTTCTGGCTTGGCTTGCCCTAAACGCCAACGCAGGCCCTGCTCTGGTAAGTTCACGCGGTATTCACATTGCCAAGCCTGCATGGTGGTGGCGGAAAGCTTGATCGACGACCGTAATTTTGGGAGATCTTCTGGGTGCACCAGTTGCAAGACAGGCCGTGCATCCTCGCGCACCTGTTCTGGGCTGAGTTCATAAATGTCGTGCATGCTGGTGCTTGAAAACGGAAAGCAAGTACGCCCATCAGGAAATTCTTGGTATTGAAAAATAACCCCAGGCACCTGTGCCGTGAGTTTATTAAACAAGCGATTATTTTCATACAGTGCGCGTTCGGCTTCCCTGTGTTGTTGGTAGTAACGGTCATTACACATCAGCAAAAACCCAAAACTTAAGAGGTCTGCAATCGTGTAAAAAATTAAGTAGGAGACATTATTCATCGCGCTCGATGAGTACGGAATCAGCGTCGCGCTGTTATCGAACAAGCCATAGTACGCCGTGCGAAACAACATGAAGCCGCCACACGCAGCAAAGAGACCTGCGGTAAAGCGGTGGCTTGGCGCCAGCCGTTTGTCGCCCACATTAATTTGGTTAAAACAGGCAAATAAAATGATTGCAGCGGTGAGCGATAACACCACAAAGCGTGCAGCGGTGTGCGGCTGTATCGCGACGAAGTAATACAGCAAGCCTGATTGCAGGGCGAGCAAATAGTAGGGCCATCGCGCGCGACTAGGCTGGGTGCAAAATTCCGACAAAATGAAGTAATACAAAATCAGAGAAAAGGTGATCAAGCCGTTGCCAAGCACCACCGACACCAGATCAGGAATAACGCCCCGCAATGCGCCAGAAATAATCCAACCCAAACCTTGAAGAAGGGTGGCGTAAGCCCATTGCGTCAAGCCACGCACTTGCCCTAAGTAGCCCCGTCCCACCATTAATAGCGCGCTGCCCATGAGCAGCGAGCCGACGATGATAATCAGTACTACTGTGCGGGCGTCTAACTGCATGGTTTTAGTCCTATTGCAGGCATCGCACTTCCTTCTACAAAAAGCCGAAACTCTCCCGGTGCAAACGCATGCCAATTTTCGTTGTTCGTGAGCGGCTCGGTGACTATGACGGCCACCTTGTCTTGCGGCGTAGTGACTTGGGCAAAGTCCACGGCCAAATCGTCGTCAGATAAGGTCGCCGTGGTAAATGGAAAGCGACGCTCCACATAATGCAGGCGGGTTGAACAATGGACGAACAGCGCTTGGCCGTTGGACAGCAACATATTGAACGTGCCGAAGGTGGCGATCTGCTTCGTTAGACCTTGCAAAACGGCTTGCAATTCCTCTACGCTTGGTTGTTCGTCTTTGGCTTGGTGCGGAAAAGCACGCGCCAATTCTTGCATCAGAAAGCAAAATGCTCGTTCGCTATCGGTCGTACCAACGGGGTGGAAGTGGCCATCCAAAGTGGGGTAAAACTCTTTGAGATCACCGTTATGAGCGAACACCCATTGCTGCCCCCAGTACTCGCGCACAAACGGGTGGCAATTTTCCAACATGACTTCGCCTTGCGTAGCTTTGCGGATATGTGCGATGACATTTTTTGATTTGATTGGATACTGCTTGATTAACTGCGCAATCGGTGAGCTGACTGCTGGCTGATGATCGACAAAATGGCGCACACCTTTACCTTCAAAAAACGCAATGCCCCAGCCGTCTTTGTGTTCATCCGTCTGGCCGCCGCGCGTGGCAAAGCCGGTGAAGCTAAACACAATGTCCGTCGGGGTGTTGCAGTTCATGCCGAGTAATTGACACATAGTGTGTTTAATCTGAGCCGAAAAGGAAGAA
>CAYPNW010000135.1:0-1280 GCA_964411965.1 uncultured Burkholderiaceae bacterium | reverse complement strand
GCAATCCCTAGCGTTCTTATTTTTTCTTCGGCGCGGCAGGGTGTGTCGTTTGGGACATCCTGTGCGGTAAATTCTCCTTCTATCTTAATTTGGCTGTGTGACTAAGGCTATGCTTTTTATACTTCGTTTTATCGATTTGCCATCGAAACAGGCAATTCGACAACAGTTTTTGCAAATGCACCTTGACTGGCTTGCAGAACGGCGGCAGCAGATTAAAATTGCCGGCTCGCTACGCGCGGAAGGTTCCGAGCTAGCAATTGGTGCCCTGTGGATAGTCGAAGCGGAGAATGCTGACGCGGTGCGCGCCGTATTTCAAACCGACCCGTTTTGGCAACAAGGTTTGCGCGCTAGTTTTGAGATTCATTCTTGGTCGAAAGCGTTTCCTGAATTGGTGGCGCTTTGATGCTAATGATGCCAATGATGCCGATGACCACAACAACACCACAACGCGCAGGCAGATCTTATTTGTTTGAAAGTGAGTCCATGAAATTTTGTTTTAATTTGACGACCACCCTCTGCATGTTGCTAGCCTTGTCTGGCGGCGCTTTTGCGCAGCAAAAACAGACGCCGCCCGCTGCTGCAAGTGCCGCTGCAAATGCGGCTGCAGAGTCCAAACCGCTGCCTGCACCGTCGTCTGCGGCGCAAAAATTATACGAAGCAGCGAGAAATGACCTTTTACAAATTCGCGTGTTGTTGCGCAATGGTTTGACGCAATCCTCGGTCGGCTCTGGTTTCTTAGTTGGTGAGAGCGATTTAGTGGTGACGAATTATCACGTCATGTCGCAAATCGCCTTAGAACCCGACGTGTATGTGGGGGAGTTTGTTGATACCAACGGTGCTAAAGGCAGTGTCGAGTTGCTGGCGGTGGATGTTTTGCATGACCTCGCGGTGGTTAGAGTGAGCCGCAAAGGCACGGGCTTTTTTCAAGTGCCGAAGCAAACGAATGAGCTGAAGACACTGACACAAGGTCAATATTTGTACTCTTTGGGTAACCCGCTGGATTTGGGTTTTGCAATTTCTGAAGGCTCTTACAACGGCATCATAGGACGTGCATTTTACGATCAGTTGATGTTTACGGGCCCAATTAACTCAGGCATGAGTGGTGGGCCGAACATCAATGCAGAGGGGCAAATCGCTGGCGTCAATGTTTCTAAGCATCTTGGTGGTGAGTTGGTGAGCTTCTTGGTGCCGGCTAAATTTGTCGTCGAATTGCTGCAAAAAGTGCAGGCAGCACCAGCGCAAGAAACGGCAAAAACAAACGCAAAAACGTCTAAAGATTT
>CAYPNW010000134.1:0-6538 GCA_964411965.1 uncultured Burkholderiaceae bacterium | reverse complement strand
TGTAGCACGGCAAGGCGAAGGCAACAACGACACGATTGATTTAGAAATGGAATTACTTCGCCTTGCCCTAGCATTTGTACGGTCTGCGGCTTGGCGCCTTGCCACAACAATTTGGCATGAGTTCTATGTGTATTCTAAAGTTCCACTTTCTAGTTTTGCGCGATCTTATTTTTTGCAAGCGGTGGATTTTTTGCGAAATAGCGCTTGATGCCCTTCACAATCGCGTTCGCCAATTCGTCTTGGTAGGCTTCATCCGTTAAGCGCGCCTCTTCTTCTGGGTTAGAAATAAACGCGGTTTCGATCAAAATGCTGGGAATATCGGGCGCTTTGAGCACCACGAATCCCGCCTGCTCGACACTACCCTTATGAAGGCGGTTAACGCCGCCAATCTCTTTTAACACCGCATTACCGAGTTTTAGGCTGTCGTTGATTTGTGCTGTGGTGGATAAATCTAACAACACGCTGGCAAGCTGTTTGTCGTGGGTTTTAATGTTAACGCCACCAATTAAATCCGCGGCATTTTCTTTGTTTGCCAGCCAATTCGCTGCAGTGGAGCTGGCGCCTTTTTCAGACAGTACAAAAACAGACGAGCCGCGTGCTGTTTTTTTGATAAATGCATCAGCATGGATCGACACCAACAAATCCGCCTGAACATTGCGCGCCTTTTGCACGCGCACTTGCAACGGCACAAAAAAATCGGCATCGCGAGTTAACATCACGCGCATATTGTCTTGCTGCTCTAACTTATGTTTGAGGCGTTTGGCAATCGCCAGCACCACATCTTTTTCTCGACTCCCCGCACTGCCAATTGCACCGGGGTCTTCACCACCGTGCCCTGGGTCTAACGCGATGGTGATGATGCGATTTAAGCTGCCGGGTTTGCCGCCTTCATCATTCGCAACAAGGTCTGGACGCTTATCAGCTCTTGGATGTTCTTTTACTTCTGGCTTGGTGGCTGCGATCTCTGGCTTGTCGGCTTGGCGCCACTCACCTTTTTCAATCAACTCTGCGATAGGATCTGGCGGATTAGCTGGATAAAGATCAAAAACCAAACGATGTTGATACGTGCCGACAGGTTGCAAGGTAAATACTTGCGGATTCACTTCCGCTTTCAAATCAAACACCAAACGCACCACATTCGGCCGATTTTGTCCGACTCGTACTTGCTTGATATACGGGTCGTTCGCCTGAATTTTTGCTACTAACTGCTTCAAGGTGGGGTTGAGTTCTAGCCCTTCAATATCGACCACCATGCGTTCAGGGTCTTTGACAATGAAGTGGCTGGTTTTTAACTCTGTATCATTCTCCAAAGTAACACGCGTGTAGTCGGCAGCAGGCCAAACTCGTACCGCTAAAATTTGTGCCGCACGCGCCGCACCTGTTGCGAATACTGAGAGAATTAAACTCGCGCCCGCTTGTAAAAAAACACGTCTTTTTCTTCCGCGCGGCTTCGCATTTGCGGCTAAATTGTTCGCCGCATCGTGCAAAGGTGCAGTGTGCTCGTCTCGCAGATGTAAAGCATGACGAACTCGGTCGCTGAAAGAGGATTTACGGCGATTTTTTAATACAATTTTCATTACAAATTAGGTGCAAAATTCAGATGGTCAAGGCAGCGTTCAGCTAAAGCTGAACGGGCACGCAATTGTACTCGACGCCCATGCTCGGCAATATCAAGATAGATATCCAAATCTGGTGCTGGCAAAATCCCGTCGCCCTTTTCTGGCCATTCGACGAAGCAGATTGTTTGTTGATTAAACTCGTCACGAAAACCCGCCTCGATAAATTCATCTGGGCTTATCATGCGGTACAAGTCAAAATGCATAAATTTAATGGCAACTTGATTCACCATAATTTGGTAAGGTTCTGCCAAGGTATAGGTGGGGCTTTTCACCTGACCTTGGTGCCCAGCGGCATGCAGCACGGCGCGTGTAAGCGCAGTTTTTCCTGCGCCTAAGTCACCATGCAAATAAACGCATAACCCCGGTTGCAAGCCATGCGCGAGGCTTTTCCCTAATGCCAAAGTGGCGGCTTCATCGGCCAAAGTCATGTTCAAATGTTGCATCAATTTCCAAAAAATTATGAATCGTTTTTCTTTAACAAGGTCTCGCGGAAACATACCATACAAGCTAGGCGTTGCGGCAGAGATCGTGTTCGGCAATTACACACTATGAGCGACTTTTCGCAACTGGTGTTGGAAATGAAAACTTGGGCGCAAGCTCTAGGTTTCGCTGAGTTACGCGTAAGTGACGTCGATTTATCGCACGCTGAACCAGGGCTAGAAGCGTGGTTGGCTGGGGGTTTTCATGGCGATATGGCGTACATGCAAAGCCACGGCATGAAACGCGCACGCCCCGCCGAATTAGTGGAAGGAACCATTCGGGCAATTACCGTTAGGATGAATTATTTGCCACAAAATTCCTCAGAAAATTGGGCAAAAAAAGAACTCGACGCACCGGCGGATCAAGCGGTCATCTCTATCTACGCCCGCGGACGCGACTACCACAAAATTTTACGCTCTCGTCTACAACAATTGGCTGAACAAATTCAAGCGCGCATCGGTAGCTTTGGCTATCGCGTGTTTACTGACTCTGCACCCGTTATGGAGGTTGCGTTGGCCGAGAAGTCAGGCCTCGGCTGGCGCGGAAAGCACACCTTGTTGCTTAATCGCGAGGGCGGCTCCATGTTTTTTTTGGGCGAAATTCTGGTTGATATTCCGCTGCCAATCGACCCGTCGATTACTGATCATTGCGGGCAATGCACATCATGCATTGATGCTTGCCCCACACAAGCAATCATCGCCCCATATAAGCTAGATGCGCGACGTTGTATATCGTACTTAACCATCGAACATCAAGGCAGCATTCCTATCGAACTAAGGCCTCTAATTGGAAACCGCGTCTACGGCTGCGACGACTGCCAACTGGTGTGCCCTTGGAACAAATTTGCGCAAACATCAAACATTAACGACTTTGATGTCCGTAACGGCTTAGATGCCGCAAAAATGATCGATTTGTTTGCTTGGACAGAAGAAGAGTTTCTACGCAAGCTAGAAGGCAGCCCGATTCGGCGTATCGGATATGAACGGTGGTTACGAAATTTGGCGGTGGGTTTGGGAAATGCGGGGAGAAAGCACCCAAGCGATAGCATAATCATGAATACACTGAATCAAAAACGAAACCACACTTCAGAGCTTGTGCGGGAGCATGTGTTGTGGGCATTGCAACAAATTTGTCCTTAACGCTGGGACGCTCTGTTACGAAGAAATGTCACGAAGACAAGAAAAAATTGAATTGCTGCTTGCTGCCGATAAGCGGTAAAGTTCGACAGGCAAACGGGGCTTGAAATCCTTTACCGATAAATGTTTCCTCACTACACTACTCTTCATGATTACGTCTAACTTCCTTCAGTTCCGCCCGACTCAAAGCCTTGCGATTTCCGCGCGTGGAAAAACGAGCAGTGGATTTACGTTAATTGAGTTGCTTGTAACCTTAGCCATCGCAGCAATTTTGGCAACATTGGCTGCGCCTAGCTTTACGGATTTGTTAGAGAAAAGTCGTGTTTCGACAATCGTCAATCAATTCACCGGCGCACTTACTTACGCGCGAAGTGAGGCCGTTACCCGAAATGCTCGTGTCGTTGTGTGCGCAGTGGCTGATGCTACCATCGCAAGACCCCGTTGTCGTAATGGCAGCAATTGGGATCGAGGATGGATGGTATTTATTGATGATGATTTAAATAGTCAGTTGGGTAATACTGAACTGCTTTTGCGCGTGGTAGGTGCAGCGCCAACCGATTACGCAATATTTAGCCAATCAGGCAATGTTTCCTGGATCGCCTTTACCGCAAATGGGTTGGCACGATTCCGAGTCGGCATTAGCGCGACGTTTGCGGTGACGCCGCCAACCGGCGTTGGTAGCCCAAGAGCAAAGGAAATTCCGATTGATAGAACAGGTAGGACGAGATTGGAAGATGCTTAAATTGACAATTAATGCGAGAACAAAAATGCACCTGAATTTTGTTACTAGTTATCATCGGGGTATAACAATGATAGAAGTTCTGATCGCTATCGTGATATTCGCTTTTGGTTTATTGGCGATAGCTGGTCTTCAACTGGCCGCGCTGAAGTACCAAAAAGGGGCATGGTCGCGAGCGGGTTCGGCCACAATCGCGACTGATTTAGGTGAAAGAATGCGCGCAAATGTGCAGGCGGCCCGTGAGATCCCGTCTCGATATCAGCTAACTGGATCTTACAATAGTTTGAAGGCGAATCCACCAACACCATCTGGTTGTGATTCAAATTCGACACTATGCACTGCAGAAGAAATTGCTCAAAATGACTTGGCTGAGTGGTATGCAAATTTAGCTGCCACATTGCCGGGCGGCGCCGGTACCATAGTGGGGTCTCGTGACACGGGATTTTTGACGACAGTAATGTGGTTTGACAAGGATTTTGTTGACGCCAGTCTCCCAGCGGGCACCTTGGGTACTAGTCCGGTTTGTTCGGCAGGGCCGCCTGCCGTTGTGACCACTAGCTGTTGTCCTGCAGGCACACCTCCAGGAGTGCGTTGTGTTAATTCTGCCGTTCTGCCGTAAGGATAATTCATGGTTTCCCCCTACAAAAAGCAGCGTGGTTTGAGCCTAATTGAGTTGTTAGTAGCGTTGGCAATTGCTTTGGTTCTGGTAATTGTTGTGTCTTATTCATTTTTGGGTTCTAAGAATGCGTTTCGAGCGACCGACGAGCAAACCCAGTTGTATGAGGAAGGGAGATTCGCCCTTGAACTTTTGGGCAAAAACATCCGTTCCGCAGGATTTATGACGGCGATTGATTTCACCGATAAGGTGCGCTACTTTGAAGATCCTGAAAGCGGTGTGTTTCCTTACACTGCACCGATTGCATCGCGAACTTATGCATTGCGCGGCTGTGCAGGCGGTGTTGCACCTACGAGTTTTGCATGCATTACGACTCCATCACCCGGTACGGCAAATGCTTTTACCGTGGCATACTTTACAGATAACCCTGACTCCGTACAAAATCCAAATGGCGTATCCAATAAAAACTTGGGTGTCGGTTTAGATTGTATCGGCGAAGAGGCAATTGAGTTTCCTTTGGTTGATGGGGGCGGTACTTTGTATTTGATCAGAAATACTTTCTTTCTAACCCAGCGCACTTACGACGATGATGGAGTAACCAAAGTCTTAAAAGAGTTGAGTTGCGTGGGTGGGGGAACAGGTGGTCAACAACCCTTGTTTAAGGGTGTCCATGATATGCAAATAAGGTATGGTCGTTCAGTGAGCGAAAGTGCATTGGAAGATCAAGCGGTTGATCAGTATTTTAAAGCCGAGGAAATCGAAGCCGACGATCAATGGCATAGCGTAATCAATGCGCGCGTTTGTTTGGTAATGGAAACGAATCGGCGTACTGGGGCGGTTGCGGGTAACGATTATGCCGATTGTGATGGTGTAATGCAAACAGCGCCCGCAGGCTTTGTTAGGCGGTCGTTTATCTCTACGTTTAATTTACGTAATCGAGTTCAGCAATGAGCAACTTTCATAAGATCCGATCTTTGCGCACTGAAAAAGGCGTCGTTTTATTGACGGTGCTCGTGTTTTTGGTTGCTTTAACGTTGCTAGCCCTGACTTCAATGCGTGGGTCAACTGTTGGTGAACGTATTGCGCGGAACAGCGTGGATAAGGTGTTGGCAATGCAAGCGGCCGAAGCCGCTTTACGTGATGCAGAAGCAGATATTGAATGGAAGCTTGTGACTGGTTTAAGTTGTAAGACCAACCCCGGAGCTTGTCGCGGTGGCACTAACAGTACAGAGCGCCCCATTATTGGAGACCCAGTGAGTTACGGCTATCAAGGGGACAATAATTGCACCTTAGGGCAGTGCTATTCAGACCCAAAAGTGGGGTTTACAACGCCAGTTTGGCAAGACCCAAATCAATGGGTTAATGCCACGACTTATGGCACTTACACGGCGGCGCCGCCAATCCCAACAGTGGCAAGGCAACCGGTGTATTTGATCGAAGGCTTTCAAATAAGTACAAAGTGGAAGCTATTTCGTATTACTGCCATCGGGTACGGTGCTGATCAAAATACGCAGGTGACCTTGCAATCTATTTTTGCCCCGCCATTCAAAGATTAGCAAGAGGAATATTTGTATTTAATGAGACAAAAAACTCCAAAGTGTTTTTTTGAGGGTTTTAGGTGAAATGAAGCAGCATATTTCGCAGTACTGGAATCAGTTAAATTTCGTTTTTAAAAGGTGGGCCTGATTATGTTTTTAAAATCCATAAGTACTATCGGGGCAGGTTTTATTGCTTTGCTTTGCCAATCATCGCCCGCATTAGCAATCACCATCGATGATCTTTTGCCACAGTTACTACCTGCGGTAGGAACGCCGATGACAATGCTCAATCTGTCTCGCGACCATCAATTAACTTATAAGGCATACAACGAGTACTCTGATTTAAATGGTGACGGTATTCCCGAGCGAACCTACCTGCATAGCTATACCTATTATGGTTATTTTGATTC
>CAYPNW010000133.1:0-6602 GCA_964411965.1 uncultured Burkholderiaceae bacterium | reverse complement strand
TGTCGGCTGCCAAAGTTTCGATCATTCCTGACGCCAAGTTCAGGCCCGCTCTGCCATAATTGATGGCAACGGATTGGCTGCTTGAGGCCATTATCTCCTCACCTCGCGCAGCATTCGCGCGGTTGCGTTGGATGCCGGAGCCAGCTTGCGGCCATATCGCAGCGCGGTGGACGTCGACGTCCACCGCAGCGCCTGCGCGATCGGTCCGGCGTCTTCGCCGGTGGCGAACAAATCCTGGGTCAACCCGACCCTGAGCGAATGCGTACTGAGCGCCGCGATCGCCGTGTCGAGGTCCTTGCCGACGAGATTGACGAGGTACTCGTCTGCTGCCCGCTGTGCGACCCTCTTGATGATCAATCGCACCGCTGCCGGCGTCAGCGGTTCCTCGCCGATGACATAGGTTGTTGTTGCCAGCACGGGTTTCGTGTCCGGAGACACTGTCGCGCCGGCAGGCAGCCGCCACTGGAACCCCGGCGGGGCCGGGAGTGCTTCGGTTGGCGCAGCGGCACGCGCTTTGGTGCGAACCACACCGATACGCCGAAACAGCGCCCCCTCAGAAATTCCGCTTGCTTCACGCCAGGCTGCAAGTCGCCGCATGGTGTCGGGCGAGAGCCAAGCGTAAGCCCCCTTCCCTTCCTGATCGGTTTTGGAATTCGGCACAGTGAGCACCGCCGAGCCATCGGGTTCGACCGCAATGTGATCGCAGGCCACCCGCACCAACTCTGCCACGCGCAACCCGGTGTCGTAAGCCAGCGAAAGCAGCGCCGCATCGCGCAGACCCGGCAGCGTCTCCGGACAGGCCTGCAATAGCGCACTCAAGGTGAACCCTTTGGCGGGAACGAGGCCGATCCCCTCACCAAACCGCAGCGGCCCCGCCTGGCGCTGCGTCACATCGACCCGGCGACGGAACCCGCGCAGCGCATCCCGCACGATCGGTCCCCGCGTGGGGCTTGGCGCACTGAGCAGCCCGTGCACCACGGCAAGGCTGGCCAGGCGTCGGCCCACCGTCGCCGGTTTGAGCTGCCGCCTTTCGCAATCCTCCAGATAGGCAACGATCCGCGCCTCGCTGGCGGGCAGAGCAATGCCGCCCGTGCGGGCGCAGAAGCCAGCATAGCAGGAGAGGTCATTGGCTAGCGCCTTGACGCTCATCGGGGCGCGCGCTTCGAGGCTCTTGCGGAAGGCGAGATGGTCGATCGCTGCGTCTTTGCCGACGAGCCCCGCGAGCAGGTCGGTAAGCTGGTGAACTCGGTCGGTAGCGCGTCCGTCACGCCTTCGCGGCAGTGGCGCCTCACCCGCGGCGCGGACGACCACGATCTCGCCCACACCAATAGCAGCATTGGCGGCGGAGGGGACGGAGAGCGATTTCGTGGCCATGCGCGTTGAATAGGCGCTTTGAAGGGCAATGTCACTATCGATAAGATACCATTAGCGATAGTGTGTTCATCACTCACCATAAGTAGTTGTATAGCTATTTGCATTTAGCTATCCATAGCCTGTGAAACCCTGATTTTCCACCATTTTTCCAGCAAGTGTCGCCATGGTGTCCTTGGAATACCTCCTTTCAAATGCCGCACAGAGAGACCTCGAAGCCGAGGCCCTGCTCGCACTCGGTCGGCTCGATGGCACACTGGGAACGGTCGGGCCTACAACGCTGCGGCTGTTCACCATCCGGCTGCTGCGCGACCTGCTTGTCGCCGCGCTACGTCAGGAGGGGCACATGTTCACCGACCAACGCTTCCACGCGTGGTTCGCAGGCCTCGCAACCCTATCGGACCATCCGCCGCGATCAGGCCGCCCGCAACGGGTGCTTTGCGAAGCAATCCTGACCGAACTCAAGCACAGCAGCTGGGACGTGCTCGCCGCGCTCGCCTCCCGCTTCCAGACGGCGCTGCTGGCGCCCAATGATTATGTGGCCAGTGATCATGTGGCCAGTGATCATGTTGGCAGCAACCATCATTGCAGCGGCCTTGCCGCCGAAACCGCCCACCAGGATACCCACGCAGTTGTCACCGCAGCGCGCGGCCTGCTGGGCGGGCTTCCCCCCTCCCCGCATCCGCTGACCGCACTCGCGCACCTCCATCGCGCAGCCGGCGCACATGTCCAGTTCGCCCCGCCCGAACGCGCGCCCGAACCAATCGCCATGGGATCGATCCGGCTGACGGTCGAACGTGCCGCCGCGCCGAGCCCGCGCTGGGCGCTCGAGATGCTCTGGGGCGAACACTGGTATGCCGCCAAGCTCTTGCCGCACGCCCTCCCCTTCCCCGGCCTCATCCGCCTCGACGCCCTGCGCGCGGGCAAGCCAGCAGACCCTGGTAATCCCGATGATACGTCGACTATCCTGGCGACAGCGCTGCGTGACGTCGCCCAAGGCTTGTGCGGGAATCTCAACGAAGCAGATCGGCTCGCCCGGCGCCTCAAGGACACTCCGCCCGGCAAGCGCCGCACCTCGCGCGCACCGGCCCTGCTTGAACTGCTCAGCGGGTTTGGGCCACTGCGCTCAGCCCAGCTCGAAACGCTGCTCGGCGTTACCCGGATCGGACTCCGTACAATGCTCGGCCCGCTCGATGCGGTCGGCATGATCAATCGCACCACACTTGCCGGCGTGCACCTTTACGCCGTCAACCTCGACGCGCGTGTGGCAGACGACGCCAGCGATCTTACGGCCAACGCGTCCTTCTCGTCTGCCGCGCTCGGCGAATTCGATGCAGCGATGGCAGACATTGATGCGCTGTTGGCCCGCAGGGGCGTCAACCTTGACGAGGCTGACATGGAAGGCGAGTCTTGAGCCTGCCGGAGCGATTTGGGCGACGATTGCTGCTCGAATGGCAGATTTCGGGCGAGAGCTACTCTAATGATCTGTTTTATAATGATAAATCGAAGGCTTCCGGAAACACCGCCTACAGCGCGAAAACGAAGCGTCCGATAGGTCAGGGTGCAGAGAGGTGCTGGACGCGCCCTACGGGGTTCTGAGGGCAAATTTCGGCAAAATCGCCACTTTGATCCTGCGAAGCGCTGCTACGGGCCGTCATGGTCCGGCGCTTCACCAGAACATAGGCCTCGATAAGGTCCGGCAGGTTGGCCTGCCAGCGATTGATCCGCCGCGTGACAAGTCCCTCCGGAACCGTCGGCCCGGAGGACACATCGGGACGCCGGACTTTCGGATTGAGCAAGTTCGCGCTCGAGCGGAGCAGCGCTGATGCCGATAGTTCGACAAGCTCTTCAAAGCGATTCGCTGGCTTAGGGTGATCGCTATGCGCCGCAGCCAGCAGCGCGATCCGCGAGCCCGCCAGATGAAACCGGTTGGCGGTGAAGCGCGACCGGTAGCCGATTTCGCCGCGGCGCAGGCCAGCCCCCGTTTTGCCGAGCATCGCGTCGATAACGCTGCGGTTGAAAGCGACCATGACCGGTGTCGGCGGATACCGTCGGCGAAGCGCATGCATCGCGGCCACCTGCCCGTCGAGGATCCGCGCGGCAGCGCGCGGCGTCCGGCCGTGAACGAGCCTCTGCACCGGCGCGAGGGGCAGGCGATGACGCTGGCACATCCAACTCGCGCGCAGCATCCAGTCCCGGGTTAGGATCAGGGGTTCACCGGCTTGTTGCGCTTCCCGCCAGCACAGCGGGCAGCCGAAAACCCGCAAGGCCGGCGGCAGCAAGGCCAGTTCCGGCACCGCTACGAAGGTCGCCTCGATTGTCGGGGTCCGTGCCTGGACAGCCCAGGCCAGGGTCTCGATCAGCTGATGAAACGCAGGATAGTCCGCTTGCGCCATACCCTGCCAACCGCGCGCAAGATCACAGAGCCCAAGCCGGGGATCGCAGCCGAGATGGCCAAAGAGCTCGGCACGCGTCACCTCGTGCTTCGCCGTCAGCCGGTCCATCCACGAATCAAAAGCTTCGTTCGATCGTGGCCGCACCCGGAATGCCAGCGGCTCGAGCTCATGCGCAACCCTCATCACGCTGGGATATGGGCGGGAAGCAAGGCCGCCGCTGCCTGCAAATCGGCAAACTCGATCCGCTCGCGCCCATCGCGGCGCGCCACCTTCAGCGCCCAGTGCAAGAGCCGCTTGAAGTTGCCGGTAACACCGTGGCTGTACCGCCAAATGAACTCGGCCATATCCGGCTCAGCCAGGCGCTCCGGTTCAATCAGTCCCATACCGCGGGCAAGCACGAGAATCAGCCGCTGTGACGCTTCTCCGGGCTCCCAGGGCTGAAGCCGGAGCACGATCGAACGATAGGCCAGCTCGATGTCCTCGGCAAAGATGTCCGCCGCGACCTCAAGGCCCGCCACAACCATCGGCACCCTACCCTCGCTCATCAGAAACCGGAAGGCATCAAGCGTATCGCGCCGCGCCTTGCCGCTGGCGGTCAGGATCGCGTGGACATTGTCGATGGCGACGAGGCGGGTGCCCTGCTTCTGGAGCAGGTCCACCACCTTGAGATCGGCAACCCGGTGGATACTGCGCGTGATCGGCCAGCCCTGCTTCCACAGCAGGGTCAGGTTGATCTTGAGCGAGGTCGGACTGGAAGGTATCACCGTCCTGAGCACCGGGGCATAGCGCGCCTCGTCCCAACCATAAGGCTCCGGAAAATCCCGCGAAATCCGTCGCTGCGCCTCCCGCAGGATCGAGGTTTTGCCCATGCCGGACTGGCCAACTAGGATGACGCAGGTCGGCCGCTCATCGGGCTCGTCGTGAGCCAGATCGACCAGCGTGTCGACCCCGTTGCGGGCTTCCGCAAAGTCGATCCAGTAGCCCGAGCCGGACCGTGTCGGGTCTAATCCAGCCATTTGAGCCATCCATCATCGTGCAGGGCATCGGCCGGAATCCATGTTGCGGCTGCCGTTTCGCTCCTGGGGTTAGCCAGTTCACAGTGTGATACGCCTTCCCGTTCCTGCCTTTTGCGGTCCTGGCGGGTTTGGCGCGTGCGTTGGCGGGCCGTCAGCACCTCTTGACGCGCGGCGTGGATATAGCGCGCTGTTGCCGCAGAACCGCCGTCAGCCAAGTAAGCCGCTCCCTCCTGCCGCTGACGTCGCCGTTCGGCCTCCCATTCTGGCTCCGTCACGTCCGGATAGCGTCCAACCACCGGCACGGGCACGAAACCCCCATCGATGTCCGCGTAGACCTCCTGCAGGGTGCGCTCGTCGCGGTGCACCATGATCTTCTGGCCAATGCGCGGGGCGAGCATCGGGTGCCAATACCGTCGGTGACGTATCTGCACGCCGTAGGAATGTACCATCAGTTCGCTGGCGGGCAGAAACTGGCGGGTGAGATGCTTTATATCGAGGCACGCCTGGAGCAACGGTTCACCGCCTTCTGTTTCCCGCTGCCAGACTTGCGCCGGACACCGTCCACCGAGCGCCTTGTGTGGAGTGTTATGGTAGATACCGATCTGGAACAACAGCCAGCGTTCGAACTCTTCGATGGTCATCGCCGCGGCTTGCCCCGCATCGTAGCCATCGCGCTGGGTCACGTTCGAACCCGTTGCGCCGGGAAGCAGCCGCATCTTGCCCACCATGGTCCCGATCAGGCGCTCGATATGCCCCCCGAAATGGGCCGGACCGCGCGGACGAACATCGGGATCGATACCATTGGCCAGGCACGCCCGGCGAAAGCTCTCGGCGCGGTGCGGTGCCGCATGATCCGCATGCAGCCGCTTGAACTGGCCATACATTGGATAGTCAACATCTATCCCGAGTTTGCGAAGAAGCGGGCCCTTCGGCAGCAGCGCGTTGGCCACCGCCCGGCCGCAGCGGAAGATCGACGGGTCCCCGAGACTCACGTAAAAGCCCAGAATCGTGCGGGTCCAGATGTCGATCAGCAAGGTCAGCCAAGGACGGGCAAGCTCCTCGCGATGCAAGCTGTCGACGAGTATCACATCGGCGCGAGTATGATCCATCTGCACGAGGTCGAGCAGACCCTTGCTCTCGTAGGCACCGGGATGAGGCTCGTGTGCGCTCCGCTGCTTCGAGCCCATGCTTGAACGCGCCCGCTGCGGCTCCGATATTTCCCCGATCAGCCTTACGATGGTCCGCTCGCTGGGGACTTCTGCTGCGGGGAACCGGAAATCCCCGTTATTGGCGATCAATAGGCCGCGAATATCTCGTGCTGCCAAGGCCACTGTTGGAGGGGCCTTCGTGAGGTAGATCTCGACAATCAGGCCTTCCAAGGCTTGCGCGATCTCGGGCGAGATGCGGTGGCTGCCGATCTTTGGCCCTCTCGGCGTTGGCGCCAGTGACGCTGCCACTGGATTCTCGCGGAACCGCTGTGCCAGACGGCGTACATGCCGCCCGCTGAGGCCTGTTGCCGTAGCGACAGTAGCTACCAGGGATGCCGTCAGTTTGCCGGTGAGCGGGATATGTTGGCGAAAGGCCGAATAGAGTTCTGCGCCAGTAGCCAGAGCTCTTGTCGACGCTGATTTCGACCGATGTGGTTTGCGCTCGAACAACTGCCCTCCCCTAGCCAAATTCTGACCCTGCCAGTGACATGAATTATGGCGTGGTTTCCGACACGAGATCTCTGCACGCCAAAAATGATGTTCGGAAAATCAAGCTAATCTGTTGATATTCTGTTCATAAATGAGGTTGTCATAAACTTTGGCAGCCGACA
>CAYPNW010000132.1:0-6612 GCA_964411965.1 uncultured Burkholderiaceae bacterium | reverse complement strand
CGCTTTATATTAATGCGTAATGAAAATTTACTGGTTGGTGTATCTCGTTTATCGCAGTTTTTGCATAGGGTAGGCAGATACGCAGTTTTGACAAGTTTCGAGTGGTGTACTTAGCCTATTTTTAACTCGAAAGAGTCCGCTTTGCTAGGCTTGATGGCAACTTGTTTGTCCGTCGCCCAAATACAAATAGTAATTTAAACGTTCGCCCTCACGCAAATCAACGACCTTAATGGACATCCCCACCACGTACTTTTTGGTCAGCTTGATGATACTCGCCAATGGCGGTGTACTTGGCTTGATGCATAAAGACTTGCCGCGCGTATTGCAACCAAGCGCGGTGACGTGGCGTATTGCGACTTTGCTGCTGGCAGGCGGATGCGTTCTATTCGCCGTGCAAGATTCGCTGCCAGGAGGTTTTATCCTTCCCATCGCGAACGGTTTGGTCATGTTGGGCTATGCGGGTTACTGGCATGCGTTGCGCCAGTTTTATCAGCAGCCCGATGCCTATTGGTTCTTTCTTCCTGTGCCGTTCGGCATCTTCGCGGTGTTTTGGTTCGCCCAAATTCAACCAAGTTTGTTGTGGCGTATTTTGATCGTCAACGCGATTTGTCTGTTCCTTTTATTGGGATGTTTTTTCACCTTGATTCGCGCCAAGCAGCATGGGCCTACCATTAGCCGACGCGTCATGGCGGGGATTTTTCTGATAGCGGTTTTATTCACATTATTCCGCTCGATTGTCTTTGGATTCTTTCGCGTTTCGCCGGGCCTTAGTTTGCTCGATCACACAAATTGGCTCCATATCGCCACCCCAATTTTGTTTGCCATGTTGGCTGTAATTGGCACAACGGCTTATTTACTTCTCTGTTCACAATGGATTAGTCATCAATGGAAGCAAGCCGCGAGCACCGATTATTTAACCGGTTTGGTGAATCGGCGCACTTTAATTGACGAAGGAAAAAAGCGTTTTACCGAGGCGCGTGCGCGCAAGCATTCATTCGCCTTGGCGGTCATCGATATTGACCATTTCAAACGTGTTAATGATGAACATGGCCATGACGTGGGAGACGCCGCGTTGAAGTTTGTCGCTGCACGCCTAGTAAAAAGCTGCCGTGATACGGAATTAGCAGGTCGCCAAGGGGGTGAAGAATTCGTTGTGTTGTTTGAGAATATTGACGCGAATCAGGCGCACGCGGCGGGAGAACGTTGTCGCGTCTCTGTGCAAAATGAATCGTTTGATGTGAATGGACAAGCACTAACCATCACCGTATCAATCGGTGTGGCGAGTCTGCGGGAAAACGATACGGATTTTCATGATCTGCTTCGACGTGCCGACCAAGCGCTGTATGCCGCCAAAGCCAGTGGGCGCAATCGCGTAGAAATGGCGTAAAACGTTGGTACTAAAGACATACTGCCGCATTTTTATAAAAATATTGTTTATTTGCGCTTTTATATAAGGCGCTTTTAAAAAATACATTATGCAGTATGGCTTTTTGTGTTCGTATTTAAAAAATCAGAACTGCTCATCCTCACGCAAGTAACGCCATGTACCTTCGGGCAAATGTCCGAGTTTGACTTTGCCTATGCGCACCCGTTTCAGACCCAAAACACGCAAGCCAACGGTTTCGCACATGCGTCGAATTTGGCGTTTTTTACCTTCTTTTAAAATGAAATTGAGCTGATCGTCATTTTGCCAACGCACCTTTGCGGGCAAAAGTTTTTTACCGTCTAAACTCAAACCATAATTCAACAAACGCAACTCTTTTTCCGGCAAGCGGCCTTCACCGACGTATTCCACGCGGACTAAATATTCCTTCTCGACGTTAGTGTTTTCGCCTATGAGCTGCTTGGCAATGCGGCCATCTTGCGTTAACACCAGCAAGCCAACGGAATCAATATCGAGCCGTCCAGCCGGCACCAGACTGCGTAATTGCGTAGGGTGAAATGCATTATTCACTTTATCTTCTGACCAACGCGTTTCTGCCTTGATCAACGCGATGGCGGGTTGGTAGCCATCTTCAGCAAGATTGCTGACATAGCCAACGGGCTTGTTCAACAAAATGGTGACCCGTTTTGATTGTTCGGCGGCAGCTTGCCGTTCTACTGTAATGCGTTGGTCGGGCAATATTTTTGTACCCAGTTCGGCGATGACTTTGCCATCGACCCGCACCCAGCCGCGGGCAATCCATTCATCGGCTTCGCGCCTTGAGCACAAACCTAGTTCGGACATGCGTTTTGAGAGTCGGACTAATTCGGTCATAAAAAAATAATTTTGTTGATTAAGATGAGCGGGTGTTTGGTTCTCTAGTTCCTATTAAGGCTTACGCAAAATTGCACGAGCGTGGTTGCGCTGCTTTGTCGTACAGCCTTACTGCCTGCAGCAGCGCGCCTAGCCCGCATCTACGCGCCAAGACGTAGGTCTAGACACGCAGCGCGTCAAGTAATTCGGCCTCAAACTGCAATTGTAAGCGCGGACTTTTCAGTGCCGCACCGTCTACTAAGAAAACGTCTTCCACTCGTTCTCCCAAGGTCATGATCTTAGCGGTATGGAGGTTAATTTTATACTTCGCCAATACGGTAGCAATCGAAAACAAAATCCCATTGCGATCATTCGCTGAGATAGATAGCAAATGATATTGTCCGCGATCATCAGGTCGCAAATCGACCGTAGGCACCATAGGAAAACTGCGTGACAAACGCGATAAGCGGCCTTTATTCGGTGCTGACAGCGGCTTTTGCTTGGCGAGTACATCAGCCAATTCGTGTTCGATTAAGCTAATAATGTCGCGGTAACTGTCGGCGAAATTGGGTTCAATAACGAGGAAGGTATCCAGCGCGTAGCCGCTTTTCGTGGTGTGAATCTTCGCATCAAGAATACTGAAATTTTTACCGTCAAAATAGTTGCAGATGCGGGCGAAAAGATCGGGTTGGTCGGGCACGTAGACGGTAATTTGCAAACCTTCCCCGATTGGTGCTAAGCGGCATTTCACGACTGGCGTGGGGCTTTGAATGCGGTCATGCAAGGTGCGGGTTTGCCAAGCAATATCGGAGGCGTCGTGGCGCAAAAAATAGGCAATATCAAGCTGCTTCCACAAGGCTTCATGCGCATCTTCGGGTAAACCTGCAAGACGCAGTGCTTTGATCGCGTCGTCTTGTCGGCTCTTTAATTCTCTATCTTTTGACGGTGGTTCCCCACCCAAAACACGCAAACTAATGCGATACAAATCCTCGATCAGTTTTGCTTTCCACGCATTCCACACCTTCGGACTGGTGCCGCGAATATCCGCCACCGTTAATAAATACAGCGCAGTCAGACGTCGTTCGTCTTTTACCAAATTGGTGAACGCCTGTACCACTTCGGGGTCAGACAAATCTTGCTTTTGCGCGACTTGCGACATGGTGAGATGGTGCTGCACCAGAAAGATGATCAGTTCAGTGTTCGCTTTGGTAATGCCATGGTCGTAGCAGAATTTTTTTGCATCCGTCATGCCTAATTTTGAGTGATCACCATTGCGTCCTTTGGCAATATCATGAAACAGCGCCGCAATGTACAGCACCCAAGGCTGATTAAAATTCGCCATTAACTGGCTGCAAAACGGGTACTCGTGCGCATGCTCGGTCATGGTAAAGCGGCGCAAATTGCGAATCACCATCAAGATGTGTTGATCGACAGTGTAAGCATGAAACAAGTCGTGCTGCATTTGCCCCACGATGCGCCGAAAATTTGGTAAATAGCGCCCCAGCACGTTCATCTGATTCATCAAGCGTAGCGCGTGCGTGATGCCTTGTGGGGACTGCAGAATTTGTAAAAAATTAGCGCGATTGAAAATGTCGTGCCGAAAGCCAGCATCGATCAACAGCCTTCCGTGCCAGAGCGCGCGCAGGGTTTTCGGCGTCATGCCTTTGAGTTCTGGATGCTGCGCCAAGACTAAAAAAACTTCCAACATTGCCGCAGGTGTTTTGCTAAATACTTTGTCATCAGCGATGTCGAGGAAACCATTGACTTCGTTAAAGCGCGTGTTGATCGCCTGCGGAATGGAGGGCTGGGGAAACAAGTTTGCTTCAATGTTTTGTAGCAAGATCGTGTTGAGTTGCGTGACGGATTTTGCCGCCCAATAGTAGCGCTGCATCAATTGTTCACTGGCGCGCCGCGCTTCTGTCGATTTGAAACCGAACGTTTCAGCGATCGGCGTTTGCACGTCAAAAATCAACCTGTCTTCACGGCGTTTGGCGTAGATATGCAGGCGAATTCGAATGTCTTTAAATGCCCGTTCATTGCGCTTTAACTGCTTTGCTTCGACAGCCGTAATCAAACCCCGCTCTGCCAGTTCTTGCCATGAATTCCCTAGCTTGGCTGCCTTTGCTACCCACAAGATCACTTGCAAATCGCGTAAGCCGCCTGGACTTTCTTTGCAATTAGGTTCAAGGCTATATGGCGTGTCTTCGTATTTGACATGCCTTTGCTGCATTTCAAGCAGCTTGGCTTGAAAGAAGTGCTGCGGATTGAGTTGTTTCTCGAAGCGCGTTTGCAGCTCATCGAATAAAGTGCGACTGCCGATTAAACGACGCGCTTCGAGCAAGCTAGTTTTAACAGTGACATCTGCAGCAGACGCTTCCATACACTCATCAACGGTGCGGATGCTGTGCCCAATATCTAAACCAATATCCCAAAAAATCTGCACGATTTTTTCTAGCTTCTGCTTGAGAATAGAGTCGGGTGAACTTGCCAATAAAATCAATAGATCCACATCGGAATGAGGAAACAATTCGCCCCTGCCATAGCCACCGACAGCAACTAAGGCCATGTCTTTGGGAAATTGAAACTGCTTCCAAATTTTGATCAACACTTGATCGACGCATCGGCATAAACTTTGCAAAAGCTGCTCTGCTTTGGCGTTTGCTTGAAAAGCCTGCACAACGTGCTGCTGCGCCAGTTTTAGTTCTTCTTTGTAGGCTAAAGCAGAATGCTCTGGATGGGTCATGCTGGGTCGATTAAGTAAAGCCTGCGTTGTCGAATAGTGGGGTTCACCGTAAGGCTTGGCATAGCGCGCAAAACGGCGAGTGTGATGCCATAAAGTGGCAAGTGCTGCGGCAAAACATAGCTTGCCCTAAATTGCTAGCCTTGGATAAACGCTGGCACAGGTGGCGAACCAGCCGATAGGGTCAGCACTTCGTAACCCGTCTTTGTGACTAAGACCGTGTGTTCCCATTGTGCAGAAAGGCTGCGATCTTTGGTTTTGATGGTCCAGCCGTCACCCATTTCGCGAATCTCCCGCCGACCCGCATTGATCATGGGCTCAACGGTGAAAATCATGCCCGGCACAAGTTCTTCTAAGGTGCCGGGTCGGCCATAGTGCAAAATCTGCGGATTATCATGAAACACCTTGCCAATACCGTGGCCGCAAAATTCTCGCACCACGCTGTAGCCCGCTTTCTCTGCATGTTGTTGAATGGCGTAGCCGATGTCACCGACAAATTTCCCCGGTTTAATTGCGGCGATGCCGTGCCACATCGCTTCATAAGTTATGTCGGAGAGGCGCTTTGCAAGGATGGACGGTTCACCGATAAAAAACATGCGGCTATTGTCGCCGTGGTAACCGTTTTTGATGACCGTGATATCAAGATTGACGACGTCACCATTCTTTAAAATTTTATCACCGGGAATGCCATGGCAAATCACATCGTTGACCGAGGTGCAAATCGCCTTCGGATAAGGCGTATAGCCCGGTGGGCAATAATTCAGTGGGGCAGGTATCGTATCCTGCACATTTACCATGTATTCGTGGCATAAGCGATCAATTTCCCCCGTCGTTACGCCGGCTTTTACGAATGGCGTAATGTAATCGAGAACCTCAGAGCCCAAACGTCCTGCAAGGCGCATGCCTGCTATATCCTCGGGTGTATTAATGTGAATAGTGGTCATGAATGGTCTTAAAGAGTGGGTGGCACAGAGGTGCCTAGCAAGCAAGATTATAGTCGAGACGCTACTTGACCGCTTTAAAGCGCGGGTGGCGAGCCAGCCTTTACATAGCTGCTTGAAAGAACAGGTAATTTCGTTGTAAAATAGATGGTTAGCTTGTTTGAAAGCGAGTTAAACCATTTTGATGGGAATAAATTGGCGCTTTTGGCGCGGATTAAAAACCTTATTGAAATTTATTTTTTAATCACGAATCGGGTCAAAAAGGGTGTCCTCAATAGGATCACTGACTTAGATTCAAGACCTAACCCTGGAGTTATTATGTCTGTAACAATGCGCGAAATGTTGGAAGCTGGTGTTCACTTTGGTCACCAAACCCGTTTTTGGAATCCAAAAATGGCACCGTTTATTTTCGGTCACCGCAACAAAATTCATATCGTCAATTTGGAAAAAACATTGGCGATGTATCAAGAAGCAATGAAGTATATCCGTCAATTGTCGTCAAATCGCGGCACAGTGTTGATGGTGGGTACTAAGCGTCAAGCGCGTGATTTGATTGCTGCTGAGGCACAACGTGCTGGTATGCCTTTCGTTGATCAGCGTTGGTTGGGCGGCATGTTGACCAACTTCAAAACAGTTAAAACATCAATTAAGCGTTTGAAAGAAATGGAAGCATCTATTGAAGATGGTTCTGTTGA
>CAYPNW010000131.1:0-6613 GCA_964411965.1 uncultured Burkholderiaceae bacterium | reverse complement strand
ATCGTCTTTTAGAACGAGTACTTGAGCGTCGCCCTGATTGTGCGCCCATTGACAGACCGCGCCGCATGTCCATCGCCCTCAACTTCAGTGTAACCAATTTTGTCGAAGAGATTATTGAAGTTCAAAGCCGCCTGCAGTTTGGGCGTCAATTGGTAGTTGATGAAGCCGTTGACCACGGCAAATGCATCCAATCTCAATGTATTGCCATCGTCGCCATAAGATTTGCCAGTGCCGATCAGGCTGGCACCAAAGTTAAGATCGCCAATCGAATAAGTCGGTGCCACTTGGTATACAAACTTGGCCTGGCGACGAGGTGTGTTACCCACAACGGTACGATCATTCGCGCCAGTAATTTCAGCATCGGTATATGTAAAACCGCCGTTGATTCTGAGGTCACCCAAACGATAGCTTGCCTCTACTTCGACACCTTTTGCATTGTAGTTATTGGCGGTGAAGCGCTGTGTCGTGGCTTCATAGTTCGACTCTTTGGTCTTTGCTTGGAATAGTGTGACGAAACTGCTAAAAGCACCTGCCCGCCATTTGATACCCGCTTCATATTGCTTAACGACGTTGGTATTGATGGGCACAGAACCGTCAACAGGATTACCAAAAAGAATGCGATCAGCGTTAAACGCGATACCTTCACTGGCGCGCGCGAACAATGCAAGGTTGGTATCAAGACGGTAGTTCACGCCTGCCGAATAGGAAGTATGATCAACCGAATAATCGATGGTCTTCACGTTTGCTTGGCGGTAGACTTGATTTACTGCTTGGTTGTAGGTACCAGAGGCTTTTTGATCATCGTAACGGATACTGCCGTCAAAATTGAAATCGCCTATTTCCCAGCTCACGTTTCCATAACCCGCCGTGGTTCTGTAGTCGGCGTCGATGTTACGGTTACAGCACCCCCCAAAAACGTCAGTACCTTGCGCCAAAATACCTTGAGAACCCGCGATAGTTTTGCTCGAATTTAGGAGCGCTGGTTTTTCACCCTTTGACTCTAAGAGATACTGATTAAAGTTCCAAGTTACACCAAGGTTTTGTTGTGAAGTGTAAAAGCCCCCTGTGATGGAGAATTTTTGATCAGGCGCAATGTTAAAAGTTTTGGACACCTTTACGTCGTTGACGGTCAAGCCAAGATTATCGAGCGACGTGTTAAATGCTGTTGCAGTGAAAGCTGCGCCACTGTATGCACGCCCAGCATTTGGGCCAGTTGCGTAGGTCACACCCGTTTGCGCATTGGTGGTATCTGCGGGGAAGATACCAATGAAACGTCCATGGTTCGTGGTTGTGCGAAATTTTTCATCCACAGTCCAACCTGCGCCGAGATCGAAAGAAGCTTCGGCACCAAACGCATTACTAATCACGCGCAGGCCATCATTCACGTTAGTGGCAATACGATTATTGTTACGATCAAGAACAATATCTTTAGTCCAATAAGGTGAGTAAAAACTCGCCGTACGCGGATCTATGCCAGGAAACGCCGAAATCTTGCCACCCACCGTGCGAACTGGCACGGGAAGATTAGAAGGTGCGCGATCGTCCAAATGTTTGTAGCTTAAGCGAACAAATCCATTGGCTAATTCTTGCGTTATATTCGCTTTGAACTGCCCGCCCTGTTCAAGGTTCACGCCCGATGGTCGAGAGCCATCACCATCTCGATAAAATCCACCGACAAAGAAGCGCGTTTTCTCAGCAAGTGCCCCGCCATAATCGAAGTCGTAACGCGTTTGATTGAAATCGACACCTTTTGTAATGCCAACACTGCCGCCTTTCTCCTTACCATTTTTCGTCAAGAAATTAATGATGCCACCGGGGGAGTTAGTCGCCAGCGTTGAAGCGGTTCCGCCCCGCACGACCTCTAAATGACTCAAGCTGCCATCAGCGCGAAAAAATGAATCCGGCGTCGCAAATGCGATATCGCCGAACTGCAACAAGGGCAAACCATCTTCTTGAAACTGCACATAGCGCGCACCACCTGCAGAAATTGGCACGCCACGCACGGTAATGTTGGCATTACCCTCGCCGCCTGACGACTCTGACCGCACACCTGGAATCGCACGCAAAATTTCGGCCGCGTTTGTGGGCGAAGATTGCAGAATTTGTTCTGCCTCAAGTGTACTAATTGAAACGCTCGTCTTGAACTTCGATTTAGCAATCGGTGTGCCGGTCACGACAACAGTACTAAGATCCAATATGCTTTTATCGAAAGGTGCTGCTGCTTCTTGTGCGTGCACATTTGACATGGAAAGCAACGCAAGTGAAATGGCGATGCTCATGCTGCTAAGACGAGAAATTGGTCGAGAATTTGGTCGATTTATTGCGTGGTTCATGTTGGTCTCCATCATTTTTGGTTAAAAAAAATCTTTTGCTTTATCTCGATTCCGTAGCTTTTTGGCGCTAAATCAGCAGCAACTTCACAAAGAGTGACTTGGCAAAATTTAATCATTTTTTATGCGCTGCCGGCTCTATTTACAAAAGCATTCAAGCACGATAGCGGCACCGATAAACACAAGTTTTTTGGCCACACCAGCACAAAAAGCGACAAATGAAAATTTGTATTGGCTTGCGTTGGATCGAAGTATGGTTCATGCCAATTGAAATTGCAATCGATTGCAATAGTGCAGTGCAATACGATTTGAGAGACTTAAAATTTCTAAAATACCCAAAGCGTGGCGCGCCCAATTTTGCTTGCCCATCCCTCATAAAATGCAGTAACTTTAAGCGTAAAGTAGTGCGAGAAAACAAACGTAAGTAATAAAATTATGTCTGTAAATTGACACAATTCATCAAAAGACGAGCTGACTATACTGCGTCGCACAAGAAGAATTTAAGAAAAAAATCATACGATTTAATGAAGAAAATTTGTTTAACAGAAACTAAAATTACCGCATAGAAATTTTTAATGCAAACGATTGCAGTTTTTTATAAAATCACGTCATGTTCACATCTGGCAGTCATCTTTGAATCTACTCGGTAATGGCTTGGCTACTTGCTCGGCACATTAACTGGGTAGTGAGTAATTGCGGGGAGACGCTTTTATCTTCGGCGAGTAATAAGAGTGCATCAACCAAGGCTTGACCGGCCGCCGCGATAGGTTGGCGCACTGTTGTGAGCGGGGGGTGAAAGTAGCGCGCGAGTTCAATATCGTCATAACCAACCACGGCGATATCCTTTGGCACGGCGTAGTGCAGTTCGCGGAAGGTGTTAATCGCGGTCATGGCAAGCAGATCACTGCAAGCGAACAAGCCATCAAATTTTTGCTTACGTTTGCAAAGTTCCAGCGCTGCTAAACGACCACCCTCTTCGATAAATGCGGCAGGCACAACAAGATCCTGATTAAATTCGATTCCGTGTGTATGGAGGGCGCGTTTGTAACCTTCAAAACGATGGGCAACTTCTGGCAATAGCACGTCACCAAAAAAAGCGATACTTTTACGCCCTTCGCGTAGGAGATGTTCGGTAGCTAAAAAACCACCGGCAATGTTGTCACTACCAACTGTGACGTAGAGTTGTTGCGGAAGCTGCGCGCCCCATACGACAATGGGAACACGGCGCGCCGCCATTTGATTTAGTTGGTCATGGTGACGCCATTGTCCGATCAAAATAACGCCTATGGCGCGCCCTGTATCGACAATTTGTGCTGCGGAATCAAGCTGTTCAGCATCAACCCTTGATAACAGCATGTCGTAGCCTCTATCTGTCAACGCGTCGGCAAGACTACCCAGAATGCTGAGAAAGAACGGGTCGGATAAGTGCTGTCGTTTAGCGTTGTCGTAGGGAACAACCACCGCGACAGTTTTATTTTGTTTTAAGCGTAAATTTTGTGCGCCAACATTGATCGAATAATTTAATGATTTGGCGAGTTCCTCGATACGTACCCGCGTCTCTTCGTTCACCAAAGGGCTGCGGTTTAACGCACGCGACACTGTCGATGTGGAGACCCCCGCAAGGCGGGCGATATCTGCCATTTGTAGGCGTCGACGTTCCGAGCTCGATAAATCATTCAAAGATGGATTGTGCATCGAATTCATAGGAAATCAGTGTGGAAACGTTTCATTTGAGCGAAGCGCTTTTGAAAAATTTTTGAAGCCCCATTATGAGCTAATTTCATAGCGAAAAAACACTGCTAGCAAGCAAATAGTATCAATCTTGCGGCGCTGTTCGGTAAGGGTTCACGTCCGAAGAAAGTACCGGTAAGGCACGATTTCCCCACGCGTTGCGAATGTAAGTTGATACCAGCGCTATCTCCGCGTCACTTAAAAGTGGTGCAAAAGGCGGCATGCCGTAAGGGCGCGGATTAGCCATAGTTGAAGGCGCGAAACCTCCGGCAAGCACAATTCGAAGTGCATTACCTTGATGCGACATCAACACCGCCGCATTGCCTTTCAACTTGGGATAAATCAAAGGCACGCCTTCACCATCTACGCCGTGGCACTCGACGCAATGTTTCTCATAAAGCTTTGCGCCGCTCGCCATGAGTGCGTTCATCTCATTTTCACTTACACCTTGTTTTTCGAGTGCACGGTCAAGTGCATCAAGTTGAACTGCCGCTTCCTGTGGCAATTCTTTCAAATAAACCGCCATCGCTCGGCTATCTTCAGACGAGAGATATTGCAGGCTGTTTTTCACAACTTCGGCCATAGGTCCATTCACGACATTTGTGGACGATAGTCCAGCGCTCAGTAAGGTCTGTACCTCATCAATACTGGCCGAAGAGAGGTTGGTTTCTAAGGAGCTGGCAAATGCCGGCGCATACCAAAAAATTTTGGGCATTTCCCCACCAGAGAAATCACGATTGCCTTTATTCGCGCCTAAAAAATTGCGACTACTGTGGCACGCGCTGCAGTGCCCAAGTCCTTCGACTAAATACGCACCACGATTCCATTCTTTGCTTTTTTTCTCATCAAACGCAAAAGTTTGAGGTCGAAAAAAAAGTGTGCGCCAAGCGCCTATGAGCCAACGCTGGTTCGCAGGGAAGCTGAGTTTGTGCTCTTGATTTTCTTTGGAGATCGGTTGAAGGTGGCGAAAATACACGAACATCGCGTCGCTATCGGCTCGGCTTATAAGCGAATAATTCGTGAATGGAAACGCAGGGTATAACAGCTTTCCATTTAGCCCCCTACCATTATGCAATGCTTGCCAGAAATCGTCGGCGCTCCAATTGCCAATACCCGTTCGCTTATCTGGCGTAATGTTTGGCGTCACAAATTCACCAAATTCAGATTGCAAAATCCGCCCACCAACAAAAGGTAAGCCTCCTTGCTCCGTGTGGCAGCCGACACAGTTTGCTGCTTTCACCAAGTACTCACCACGCGCTAATTGAGCCAAAGTATCAATCGGCGCTTGGTTTTTATCGGAAATCGGCAACTCACCGCCGAGACGAGAACCAATCAAAACAAGGACAAGAAGAACAATAAAGCAACATCCAAACAATCCAACAATGGCCATCAAAAATCGCTTCATTTGCCCACCCCTGCTGGTAACAAAGAAGTGCCGGCGTTAGCCACGCTGCCACACTCCAGCGGTAAGGTAGCACGGCCGTCACGTGCGACTAACGCGGAGATAGATGCGTCCGACGGCACGTTTTGCATTGCCAACCAAGCAGACACTGCTGCCACATCGGAAGCGGAAAGTCGTTGTGCGATGTCGTGCATGCAATCTGGTTGTGCAGTGCGCCGACTACCTGTTTGCCAAGCGCCCAATTGCGCCACGATGTAGTCGCGCGGCAAACCCAAAAGTCCTGGTATATACGGTGCTACGCCAGTCAAATTTTTTCCGTGACACGCCATACAAGCGGGGATTTTTTTCGATTCGTCGCCCACCTGTGCTAAGTGCTTTCCTCGTTGCATTTGCTGCCCAGACGCGCTTGAATTTTGTGCCGCCGCATAAGGCGGGTGTTGATTGGAAAAATGCACAGCAATTTCTTGTAAGTACGGCTCAGACAAATGCCGCACCAAGTAAGCCATAGGCGGATAGCTACGCTTGCCCTCCTGAAAATTCTTCAATTGATTGAATAAGTAACCCGCAGGTTTACCAGCAATGCGCGGGTAATATCCCGCTGTGGTCGCTCTACCCTCATCGCCGTGGCAAGCGGTACATGCTTTCAATCTTTGATCTAAGGTGTCCGGAATGGTCTGTGAGTGCGCCAAACCAAACGATAGGGCAAACGCAATCATCGCCACAAAGCGAAAAAGATGCTGCTTTAAGGCCTCAACAATTCCCATACTCAATAGCGTCTCACAAAAATTTTTCACACGGGTCAACGTCAGGTTGATAAAGAAAATCGCGGGAAAACAGGCCAGTCGGTGTAAACATGGAGCAAGCCACATTTCAATTATGACTTACGCAAAATTGTCCCAGCTAGCCGTGCTGCCGCAGGCGGTACTTCTCGTCAAGGCAGCGCAACAAGGCTGGGGCAGTTTTGCGTAAGTTCTACCAATGCCGAATTATCCTCCAACCAATGCTTGAGAAGTAACTTACCTTCGGCCACATTGTTATCGAGCTCTTCGATGGTTGAGTTTTCACAGTTACGCAGAACAACAGTAGCGAAGCATTAAGGAGGCTCTGATTAAGTGTAGCGAGCGGTCAAAGTTTGAATCGAGAAGCGCAC
>CAYPNW010000130.1:4743-6654 GCA_964411965.1 uncultured Burkholderiaceae bacterium | reverse complement strand
TCTGGGTTAAATGCTTTACGCTATATTCCATGCGCCTTACAAGGCAAAAATGGCTGGAAAGCCTTATGCATCAAGCGCAACACTAATTTGATTATGAACCAAGACTACGCGCAACAAATACAAGAGTTCAGCCAGCGCATACGCCGCGCAGCCGCGCAACAGCAAACCTTGTGCATACAAGGTGGTGGTAGCAAAACTTGGTACGGGCGAACTCCGCAAGGAGAGCGTTTAGATACGCGTGCCTATGCAGGCATCGTCGCTTACGAACCTACCGAGCTAGTGATTACGGCCCGCTGCGGCACGCCTTTGGTCGAGATTGAAGCGGCGCTAGCGCAAGAAAATCAAATGCTGGCGTTTGAACCTCCCCACTTCGGGCCACATGCCACCGTGGGCGGCATGGTCGCCGCTGGTTTGTCGGGGCCGCGCCGCGCGACGGCGGGCGCTGTGCGTGATTTTGTGCTCGGTGCGGTGTTGATGGATGGCCGTGGCGAAGTCCTGCATTTTGGTGGGCAAGTGATGAAGAATGTTGCGGGCTATGACGTCTCTCGCTTGCTAGCGGGTTCCATGGGATGTTTGGGCTTGCTGCTCGAAGTCTCCCTCAAAGTCTTGCCCAAACCTTTTGCGGAAACAACACTCGCCTTTGCCATGTCGGAGGCGGATGCAATTCGCTGTTTAAATCAGTGGGGCGGGCAAAGCTTACCCATTTCAGCTAGCGCGTGGCATGTCGGGCGTTTGTTTCTGCGGCTGTCTGGTGCGCAAGCAGCCGTGCAAGCGGCGAAACAAAAATTGGGTGGCGAAGAAATGACCAACGCCGACGAGATTTGGCGCTCTTTGCGGGAGCAGACGCATGACTTTTTTACCCACGATGGTGAACACGCGCTGTGGCGTTTATCGCTTCCCTCAAGCACGCCCGCATTATGTTTAAACGGAAAGACCCTGCTTGAATGGGGCGGCGCGCAGCGTTGGCTTTACAGCGCCGAGCCGGGGCAAAAAATTCGCGACATGGTGCAGCAAGCAGGCGGCCACGTGACGCAGTTTCGTGGCGGCGATCAATCACAGGAGGTCTTCACGCCATTGTCTGCGCCATTACTAAGAATTCACCGTCAACTCAAAGACAGCTTTGATCCCGCCACTATTTTTAATCCTGGTCGCATGTATGCCAATTTGTAGAAAAAATTATGCAAACTAATTTGGCAGATTTTTTAAAAGACACGCCTGATGGACAAGAGGCAGATGCCATTTTGCGCAGTTGTGTGCACTGCGGTTTCTGCACCGCCACTTGCCCTACTTACCAGCTTTTAGGCGATGAGCTTGACGGCCCACGTGGTCGTATTTATCTCATCAAACAAGTTTTGGAAGGCAAGCCTGCGACGCAAAAAACCCAACAACATCTTGACCGTTGCCTCACCTGCCGAAATTGTGAAACTACCTGCCCGTCTGGTGTGAAATATGGCCGTTTGTTAGACATTGGTCGCCACGTGGTAGACGAGCAAGTTGGCCGTTCAATGGCGCAACGATTCACGCGCAGCTTGCTCAAGCAAGTGTTGCCCCGTCCAGCAATCTTTAGCCCAGCCATGAAATTAGGGCAAGCATTGCGCCCCATGCTACCAGCAACACTGCAAGAAAAGATCCCCAAGCCGCAGTTAAGTGGCGTGTGGCCGACCACTGAGCACCAACGCAAAATGTTAGTGCTAGAGGGCTGTGTGCAACCAGGGATGGCACCGAATATCAATGCCGCCACAGCGCGGGTTTTAGACCGCTGTGGCGTGCAATTACTGCGCGCAAGCAATGCGGGTTGCTGCGGTGCTTTGCGCTTTCATTTAAGTGATGAGGAGGCTGCCTTAGCAGATATGCGACGCAATATTGATGCCTGGTGGCCGTTTATCGAGCAAGGCATCGAAGCGATCGTGA
>CAYPNW010000130.1:2553-4643 GCA_964411965.1 uncultured Burkholderiaceae bacterium | reverse complement strand
CGCAATATTGATGCCTGGTGGCCGTTTATCGAGCAAGGCATCGAAGCGATCGTGATGACAGCGTCCGGCTGCGGTGTGATGGTGAAAGATTATGCGCATCTATTACGCAACGACGCGCAATACGCCGAAAAGGCCCAACGCATTAGCGCACTGACTAAAGACTTGAGCGAAATTTTGCCGCAATTTGAAGCGACCTTACTGCCACTCTTGCAAGGAAAAATGCAACAACGTATTGCGTGGCACCCGCCGTGCACTTTGCAGCATGGGCAACAGATTCGAGGCAAGGTTGAAGGACTATTGCGCGCCCTAGGCGTCGACGTAAAGCTTTGTGCTGATAGTCATTTGTGCTGCGGCTCGGCCGGCACTTATTCTGTTTTGCAACCCGTGTTATCGCAGCAATTGCGCGCTAATAAATTGCGCAATCTCGAAGCACTCGAGCCAGAAACAATTTTGTCCGCCAATATCGGCTGCCTAACCCATCTACAGGCAGGAACCACAACGCCAGTGCAGCATTGGATAGAATTGATTGATCGTCATTTGGTGTGAGCCATGCACAAAAAAAGCGGCGAAAAACTTTCATGGTTCTTCGCCGCATTGTTTGGCTTTAAATTTGAGCGGTTTTAAAAATTAAGAACCTTTAACACCGACGTAAAAAAAGCCTTACGAAGGAGACTCAGAGAAACCGCCAAGAAATCGAAAAGGTTTTGATCTTCTCTGTGCCTCTTTCGTAAAGCATGCTTTACCTCTGTGTTGAGTGGTTTTTTTTAAACCGAACAGTCAAAAGCGTCTATCCCAAGTTCGCCTTGAACCAAGCCAAGCAACGCTGCCAGCCGTCTTTGGCATCAACTTCGTTGTAACTTGGCCGGTAGTCAGCATGAAAGCCGTGTACTGAATTTGGGTACACAATAAATTCAGACTTGCTATTTCCCTTGGCCAGTTCCACCTTCATTTGCTCGACTGAATCTAAAGGTATTCCGCCATCCTTAGCTGCATACAAGCCCAATACCGGTACTTTTAAACCTGCCGCAATTTGCAACGGATGGGTTGGTTTCAGTGCATTTTGTTCGCCGCGCAAGCCACCATACCAAGCCACACCGGCTTTCACTCTCGGATTGTGCGCTGCGTACATCCACGTGATGCGCCCACCCCAGCAGAAGCCAGTAATCGCCAGTTTGTCGGTATTGCCACCATTCGCTTTTGCCCACGCGACCACCGCATCAATGTCTTTCATGACTTGCTCGTCGGGCACTTTAGAAATAACTTCTTTGATTAATTCGCCGATATTGGTAAATTTTCCCGCATCACCTTGGCGCACAAAATAATCGGCGGCCAAGGCCATGTAACCTTGCTTGGCAAAGCGCCGCGCCACATCCGCGATGTGCTCATGCACGCCAAAGATTTCAGAAATCACCAGCACCACCGGCAAATTTGTTTTGCCTTCGGGCTGTGCGCGATACATGGGCACCTGTTGTCCATCAATATTCAGCATGACGACGCCAGCCGTTAAACCTTGCGTGTCCGTCGTCACTATTGTTTGCGCACAAACGGGCAGGGCGGCGGCGGCAAAGCCCACGCCAACGGCGGTTTGAATAAAGTTACGGCGAGAATTGTCTTCATCAAATGCAGGTTTGCCGATCAAACTTTTAAAGTCTTGTTCTTGGTGCATAAACATCTCCAGTTGGTTGAAACAAAGGGCGAGACAAAAAAATGTGCGAATCCTAGGGTTGTGGCTTTAAATAAAACGCGTCTGGCAACTGCGCGATGGCGGTCGTCTCTTTCACGTCGCCGCGCAGGTTCGCGAGGATGACTTTGAGGTCGGGCCCGCCCAATTCCAAAACAACTTGGCGGCACGCACCGCAAGGTGCTATCGCTTCGTCTGTGTCGCCGACCACCGCAAGGCTAGAAAAATCGCCCGGTCGATAGCCCCGCGCAATGGCGCTAAAAAATGCTGTGCGTTCCGCACAATTGCACAGACCGTAAGAGGCGTTCTCCACATTGCAGCCATGGAATATCGTGCCGTCATTAGTCAACAAAGCGGCACCCACTTTGAATTTGGAGTAAGGCGCGTAGGCCGCTTGGCGCGCTTGTTT
>CAYPNW010000130.1:0-2453 GCA_964411965.1 uncultured Burkholderiaceae bacterium | reverse complement strand
TCGAATAAAAAAAGCGGCCTTAATCCACAATAAACAGCTTCGCGCCGATGGTCGTTGCGGACCGATGCGGTTCCGCATTATCGGCAACTTGGTAACTCATTCCTGCTGTAAGCGTAAAAAATCTGCCGTCCTCTAGTTCGGTCACGAGTTCGCCTTCCATACACAAAAGAATGTGACCTTTGACGCACCAGTGATCGGCGAGATAGCCGGGCGTGTACTCAACAAAACGCACACGGATAGTGCCGAAGTTTTGCGTGCGCCAATACGCCATGCCGGTCTCGCCCTTATGTTCCGTGCGCTCAATACGCGACCAATCAGTCGTACCAAAAGGGATATGAGATATTTGCATGGCGATCCTTAAACTGTTTGCCGCGTTGCGCGACATGAAAGAAAGTTGTGAACGATATCTAGTGACGTTCTACGAAGCAAGAATAGCCCAACGTTCGTGGTCGCGCCAACGTCCGCCGATTTTTAAGTAGCGCGGTGAAAAACCCTCTTGCGAGAATCCGCAGGCTTGCACCAAACGAATCGAGCGCAGATTGTCCGGTTGAATATTCGCCTCAAGTCGGTGCAACTTCATATTTTTAAACGCATGCCGCACGACGGCACTTAAACCCTCGCGCATATTGCCTTGCCCTTCGTGTCCCGCAAAAATGTAATAAGCAAGATAGGCACTTCTAAATGCACCGAGTATCGTGTTGGTCAGATTTACCACACCGATGATCTGCTGCTTATCTTGGCTACAAATCAAAAAGCCAGCATTGCCTGGCTGCGCCATGCGTTCAATATATGCGCGAAATTGCGTGGGCGAAGTCGGTGCAGTGATCCACGGCTTGTGTAGGCGTTCACTCGCCCGCGCAGCCTTGAGGAACTCGCCTTGATCGGCAAGTGTTGGTGGTCGGATGAGGGTGCGAGTGGGCATAGCGAGTTAGCGCGAATTTTAGGGTTGATCTTAACAAGTCGATTTGTCAGGATAAGTCAGAATGAATACTTCGTGATGATGATCGCAATGACGCCATCACTGAACGCTTCGAGTCTTCCCTTGCTCATGTTCCTCTTCATTGTTTTCGGAGACGCTTTGTCGCGATGGTATGGGTAATGTTTTGCGTAAGTCTTATTGGTTTTATCTTCAAAATTTCTTGTATCACTCAAGCGAGAAAAATGCGCACAGGAATATCCTGTTCTTGCGCTAACTCAACCGCGTGACGCGTTCCGCGTGCGTACCCCTCTTTGCAAAAATCTGCATTGAAAGTAAGCACCAAATCAATCTTGGTTTCTATCATTCTTTCATTGAGCTGCTTCCATGCTTCCTGCGGGTAGATTTCATAATCTTCCACACTCTTTTTCATTCGTTCGATTTTGAATTTCATCTCGTGGGCGAGGGCTTCGGCTATGGCGTCAACGCCCGGTGTGTCGCCTGTAACAATCGTGCTGTCAGAAGGGAGTTTTTTGAATTCTCGCTGCAATGCATCGACGTCCGTCCAAGTGGTGGAACCGTTGACTAGGATGCGCATTGTCGGTTTGGTCAACATTTCTTCCATTATTTTTGCCACGCCGCAGAGGTTTAATTCTTAACGCTTGAGTTCTTATAAAGGAAGGATCGCGCTTGCAGAGCACTATTCGGTCGCGCAATCCAGCACAAGCCGGCTTTTCAGTCGTTGCGGGGGATTTTCTCATACATACAAATGTAAAGACCTTCAGAAAGCTTACGTTCCTTACCTGCATCGAGCAAATCGCGCGATTCCAAGCGAGCCAAAAGAAAATATTTGCCGTCTCTAAAAATAAAAAATAAAAAAACCATTGACAATTCACCGATCGGTGATTTACATTATTCACCTAGCAGTGAATTAATAAATTTTTTACTTACTTCTTACTAAAAATATGATTACTAAAACTAAACTCCAAATTCGAGCTTCTGCTGTTGCTGCAATCTCAAGCACACTATTTCTTTGCGCTTGCGCGCCTTTGACAACGGGCGTTAACGGCTACGATAACTTTCTCCGCGAGAGTAACTTAACGCTGCTTAAGGGTTCTAGCGCAGCAGTCAAGGTCGCGAATTGCTTCGAAAATCAGGCAAATTTTTTGCCTTTGTCTGAATTCTCGCGGGATAGTGTGGCGGGAAGCTTCACATACCGATTGAGACTTACAGGTGTGTGGTATGAACAGGTGCGGATTTTCGCAGACGCAGAGGAAAGTCGCGTTGAAATACGTTTATCACCAAGCCTAAGTGGAAAATGGAAAGCGGATTTTGACAAAGACCGCGGTGCCGTACTTATGCAGTGTTTAAACGCACCTGCGGTATGAGCACGCCTCATTAATCTAACTAAGGAAATCCAATCATGACGACATCAACAAAAAAGCCGCCTGGCGCTCAGCCTAAAAAAGTCGTGCGTTCTTCAAGCGAGAAAGCTGTTGGACGTTCACGCGATGCAGAGGCAACAAAAAAGCACATT
>CAYPNW010000129.1:0-6736 GCA_964411965.1 uncultured Burkholderiaceae bacterium | reverse complement strand
GTTTAGACCCGCGAAAAGTTCAAGGTTTGGTGATGACCACGCCTTCTTTCATCACAAATTTAATTTGCTGCAGCAACGCGATATTTTTTAATGGGTCCCCACTGACCGCGACTATGTCACCAGCATAACCCGCTTCGATTGAGCCGAGGCGGTTTGATTGATCGAGCAATTGCGCTGCGCTCAGCGTAGCAGAGCGTATCGCTTCGAGCGCAGGCATGCCGGCTTCAACCATATATATAAATTCCTTGGCATTTTCTCCGTGTGGAAACACGCCGGCATCAGTACCAAAAGCGATTTTTACGCCCGCCTTGTAGGCTTTGACAAACGTCGCTTGAATCAAAGGCCCAATAGCGGCCGCTTTTGGTCTTACTACTGGTGAGTAGTAGTCTGGTAATGCGGATTTTTCAGCGACGAACTTACCTGCCGCGATGGTGGGCACATACCAAGCGCCCGTTTTTTTAAACAGCGCAATCGCTTCATCGTCCATATAAGTGCCATGTTCGATAGAGTCGATGCCGTTGCGTAGGGCACGCTTAATACCTTCTAGCCCGTGTGCATGCGCTGCGACACGAAAGCCATAATCTTTTGCCGTAGCGACAATGGCGCGCAATTCTTCATCGGTAAATTGGGCATTTTGTCCGCTAGTGGCTTGGCTTAACACACCGCCAGTCGCGGTTATTTTGATAAGATCAGACCCATCCTTATACCGTGCCCGAACTGCGTCGCGGGCACCATCCGCGCCGCTGATCACCCCTTCGACAGGGCCTGGTGTACCTATTGCATCACGTAATTTTTGTGATAAACCATTGGTTGGATCGGCGTGCCCACCTGTGGTGGCAATCGATTTTCCTGCGGTAAACATGCGCGGGCCGAGAATAGCCCCGTTGGCAATAGCACGTTTTAGGGAAATATTTAGGCCGTCTGCTGAGCCTAAATCGCGCACGGTTGTAAAGCCTGCTTTTAAAGTACGCTCCGCGAACACCACAGAACTGTAAGCATAATCTGCTGGGTTTAATCTCAAGGCATCGCTTGCTGCGTCGCCTTGCCGTTTGGTTTCGCTGGTGAGATGCACGTGCATGTCGATAAGGCCTGGTAAACACGAGAACGCGCTAAGGTCAACATGATTAGTAGCACTGTTTCCAGTGTTCATCGGTATTATCGATTTGATTGTGCCATCTTCGATAACTACACTGACGCGATCACGCCAGACACCCGCTTTGACATCGAGCAGCTTTCCGCAGTCAACGGTGACGGTGGATGCGTGCGAAAAACTGGCAGCGAAGGCGAGACTAAGAGCAGATAGTTTTATCATGGCTGTTTTAGAACCTTAGTATTTGGAGTTAGTAGTTAAGGGCGGGCAAGACGGCTTTGTATTTTTTATTGAAACTCAAGCGATTGTATAGCCAAATAAAGAATGATTTAGTAGAAATTGTTTATTGATTTTCAAGTTAGTTCATAATGTTTTTCTTGATTGAATGAAAGAAGGGAATAAGCGTTGCATTTATTTTCTCCGTCCATTGCCATGCACAGTTTATTGATCGTATGTGGATAGATACGCATTGCCATTTAGACGCCGCTGAATTTGGTGGTCGTTCGAAAGAAATCGCTAAGCTCGCCGCGGCAAATGGGGTTTCTGCGATCGTCATCCCCGCTGTACACCCCAGTAATTTTAAAGAGGTCGCCGGGCTTGCGCGCGAACGCACCGATTGTTTTTATGCACTGGGAATTCATCCCATGTATGTGCCGACTGCGCACGAATCAGACTTGTTAGCCCTGCGTAATGATATCGAGCGGATTATGTCGTTTCCTGCGGAACTAAGCCGTTTTGTTGCCGTGGGCGAGATTGGTTTGGATTTTTTTGTGCCAGCGTTGAAGTTGAGTCCCTTGAGAGAAAAGCAAGAATATTTTTATGTAGAACAATTGAAGATCGCACGCGATTTTGGACTGCCTGTGCTTCTGCATGTTCGAAAATCGCAAGACCAAATATTAAAACATTTGCGACGTATTAAAGTCGGAGCAGGCATTGCGCACGCTTTTAACGGCAGTGCTCAACAAGCGCAGGCATTTATAGAATTGGGATTTAAATTGGGTTTTGGTGGTGCTATGACGTTTACGCGTGCCTCGCAAATACGACGCTTGGCGAGCCAGTTGCCCATCGAGAGTATTGTGCTCGAAACGGACGCGCCGGATATTCCCCCTAGTTGGCTTAGCGCATCCATCAATAGTCCCGCTGAATTGCCACAAATTGGGCACGTGCTGGCGCAATTGCGCGGCATGTCTACGCAAGAAGTTGCAAGACTAACCTCAAAAAATGCGCTCGATGTACTGCCTCGAATGCAATCAAATTAAAAAGTGACAAAGTAAGACATGCGTATTCAAATTAGCGCATTTGTCATTGGCGTCGCGTTATTGCAGCAGCAAGCTGATTTGTTCGCACCAAGTAGCTGTATTTTGGCTTTATGTGCGTGCTTGTTGGGACTCGTTTCTATCGTTTTTTGGCGTAGAGATGCACTTGTCTTGACGCGCAAAATTTGTTTAGCGGCACTTTTCTTCTCGCTCGGTTTTTCGTATGCAAGTTTGTATGCTCATTATGCTTTGCAAGATCGCCTACCTGCCGCTTTTGAGGGGCAAGAAGTTACGATGATTGGCGTAGTTGATAGCTTGCCGCAACAATTAGACCAAGGCGTGCGTTTTCAGTTCTCTGTCGAGAGCGTAATCTCTGGCTCAATACTTTCCAAAGATTTTCCTAAAAAAATTTCCTTGGGTTGGTACTCAAAGCTTGGGGCTTCTAATACTGATCAAAAACAGCCAGTCGACTCTACGCCAGAAATCAAGCCTGGGCAGCGCTGGCGATTAACAGCGCGTCTTCAACGTCCTCACGGTAATGCTAACCCCTATGGATTTGATTATGAAGTTTGGTTGCTTGAGCAAGGCGTGCGAGCGACTGGCACAGTGCGGGAGAACATCCAAGTTCCACACCTGAGAATGGACGATTTCGTGTCGGGAATTGGCCACTCCATTGATCGACTACGTTACGCAATTCGAGAAAAAATTCATGCTTCCCTTCCGAATAACCCATATGCAGGTGTCATTGTTGCATTGGTTATTGGCGATCAACGAGAAATTGCACAATCAGATTGGAAAATTTTCAATCGCACTGGCGTAGGCCATTTAATATCGATTTCTGGTTTGCATATTACGATGGTCTCAGGCATGTTCGCTGGATTGATTTTTGTGCTTTGGCGACGATCATTTTTTACACAAAGCCAATTTCCATTGCTGATTCCGGCACAAAAAGTCGCAGCTATTGCTGGTGCAAGCATGGCTTTGTTTTATGTTGCGCTGGCTGGTTTTGGCGTGCCAGCGCAACGTACCTTGGTAATGTTGATCGTTGTCGCACTGGCGATGCTAGGTGGACGAGCGATAAGTATTTCAGCAGTTCTCTTTGTTGCGTTGGGCACAGTGGTGGTCTTCGACCCTTGGGCGATTTTATGGCCGGGCTTTTGGTTATCGTTCGGTGCCGTTGCCGCATTGTTGTATGTGACCCTTGGTAGAACGGAAAAAACCGATCAATCAACGCGGGAGAAACTGCGGTCGATGTTACGGAGCGCATTGCTTACCCAGTATGCGGTGACGGTTGGTTTAATACCACTGAGTTTATTATTATTCGCCCAAATTTCCTTAGTAAGTCCACTTGCTAACGCTATCGCGATTCCACTGGTTAGCTTTGTCATTACCCCTCTTGCCTTACTTGGCGCATTGTTGCCATCGCCGATAGCAACTTGGGTTTTTCAAATGACGCACTGGTTGATCGTGCAGTTAGTACACTTCTTGAATTTATTGAGTGTCGATTCGTTGGCCATTTGGGCAACGCCTACGCCGAGTTTTTTCTACTTTTTATTGGCAATACTAGGCACAGCCTGGCTGCTGGCACCACGCGGTTGGCCGTATCGAAAGTTGGGTTTGGTTTGCTGGCTGCCTATCATTTGTTCGTCCCCAAGCGCGCCGCAAATGGGTGATATGCGCGTAACTGCCTTTGATGTCGGGCAGGGTATGGCCGTTTTGGTGGAAACGGCGAATCATCGCTTACTTTACGATACGGGTCCGTATTATTCACCTGAATCCGACGGGGGAAGCAGAGTGATCCTTCCTTATTTATCGGCACGCGGTATCCCCGCGCTGGATTTAATGGTGGTATCGCATAATGACAATGATCATTCAGGCGGGGCGCTTAGTTTGCATGCCGCTTTGAAAATAGCTGTGACGATGACGTCGCTGAAGACGGACAGTCCAATTATTTTTTCCGCCAAAAATCATGTACGTTGTGAAGCAGGACAGAAATGGCGTTGGGACGAGGTTGAATTTGAAATCTTGCAGCCTTTCGCCGTTAGTTATGAAAGTGAAAAGTGGAAGCCCAATGCGCGCAGTTGCACCTTAAAAATAAGCACAAAAAAATTCTCGCTGTTACTGCCAGGCGATATTGAGGCGGTGCAAGAAGATGAGCTACTTCATATGACGCCGGAAAAGTTGCCTGCAACGGTTTTACTAGCACCGCACCACGGCAGCGGCACTTCATCTACGCCCGAATTTTTGAAAGCGGTGCATCCTGAAATTGCAATATTTCAAGTTGGCTATAACAATCGCTACCATCATCCAAAGGCAGAAGTACTTGAACGATATGACAATTTTGGAATAATGCGTCTAAGAACCGATGCAAGTGGCGCACTAAGCTTGTATTTCAGGGATACTCTGACTTATTCAGAATATCGAAAGAGCCATGCGCGGTACTGGTATGCTCGGTGAATTTGATTCGATTTGGTGCCCGGCTCTGCAACATCTTAAAAATGCATTGGGACTGGAATTAATTGGCGAAAGCCACTAGAAGCAGCGGGAGTTTTTCTTCTTCGCTTTACCGCAAGCCAATCAAAGCAAAGCTAAGAAAACGCCAAACCACGCCCAACTCTCGCATGAATTAAACACAAATTGAACGAGTAAAGAATGACACAAAGTAGTAAGCCCATACTGCATTTTGCGCATGCGAATAGCTTCCCAGCAGGCACCTATCGGGTATTTTTTGAACATTTACATCCCCATTATGAATTGGGCTATTTGGAAATACATGGGCATAATCCTAACTATCCAGTAACAAATTGCTGGCCGCATTTGGTGCAGGAATTGGTTGATACACTCAAGCAAAACTATAGCGAACCAGTTATCTTGGTAGGGCACTCTTTGGGGGGCATATTGAGCCTAATGGTAGCGGCAAAACATCCTGAATTGGCGCGTTGCGTCGTCTTGCTCGATTCTCCGGTTGTCGCTGGGTGGAAGGCGTTTTTTTTACGTATTTTCAAAAACTTTGAATGGAGTAAGCGGTTTTCGCCAGCGCGTTTTTCGGAAAAAAGGAAAAATAATTGGCCCACGAAAGAAGCTGCCTATCAACATTTCGCCTCGAAAGAAATGTTTGCGATTTGGCCGCCAGAAGTCTTGCATGATTACATCGAAGCGGGTTTAAAGAAATGCGAGGCGGGATATACCTTGCGATTTACAAGGGAAATCGAGACGCAAATTTATTTGACCTTGCCTCACACTTTAGGCAAGATCGCACGACGCGGGTTAAAAGTGCCTATGGGGTTTCTTGGAGGCGTCGATTCTGTCGAATGTAGACAGGCAGGATTGCAAGCAACGAAAAAATTGGCAGGCAAACACTTCGTAAAGATCCCAGGTGGTCACTTGATTCCTATGGAATCGCCAGCAAAAACCGCGGAAATGTTGCACAAAATGATCAGCTCGCTTATTTGAAAGAACATCAACGATGTCGCAACTTTATCGTCTTATTTTTTTAACGATAGCCGTCTCAATCTTTGGTTCGGTGCATGCTCAGATTGCCTTACCCTCTTGGGAGGAATTCAAACAAGTTCACGAGCGGGGCAGTTCAGTTTTTCGTTTGCATATCGAAAACGACAGTCTTTTGCTCAACCGTGATGACGGTTTTTTCACTAGTGGAATTCAATTGTCCCAGCGCGTAGTTCTTAACGCCAACCAACAATCCACCTCATATGGATGGCGCATTGGGCAAGATTTATATACGGCATCAGATATTAAAATTCCACCTGAATTACTCCAACCAATTGACCATCCCTACGCTGGCTGGTTGTACGCAGGGCTGACGACTGAATCTGTCAACGCTGAAGGACGTGGCAGCCGCTTTGCAATTGATGTGGGTTGTTTGGGCCCATGTGCAGGTGGCCGATGGGCGCAAACTAGTTTGCATCGACTTTTGCGTCAGCCTTTACCCGTTGGCTGGAGCAGTCAATTACGGCAGGAATGGGGTGTGGTTGTGAGCGAAGCTTGGAGTCCAGAACGCTGGTCACCAGACAGCTCTGTTGATGTGACGTCGTGGTTGAAAGGTCGTTTAGGAAATATTTTTACCGATGTCAGCTTAGAGACAACACTCCGCTGGGGCCGTTTAAATGACTTGCCGGAACAAGCCGCGCATTATGTTTTCCTGCGTGCGGAGGGGAAAGCGGTGGGCTATAACGCCACAATACAAGGCGGACTTTTTCGTAACCAAAAAGATGTCACGGTTCACCCTCGCCGCATCGTAGGCGAATTCGAATTGGGTTATCAGTGGCGCGGTGATTCGTTCGGCTTTAACGCTTCGTTCGTGCGTCGCACCAGCGAGCTCAAAGAACTCAACGAAAAACTCGGCGCGCAAAATTTCGCACGCTTGCAATTC
>CAYPNW010000128.1:0-6791 GCA_964411965.1 uncultured Burkholderiaceae bacterium | reverse complement strand
GCACCTGTACGACTGTACAGCGAGCATCGCAGGTTCAAAATTTGGCCGCGCAGTAGCTTAATCAGAGCTTCCTTCAGATCAATATTGTCGATGTGAGTTAAGCAGCAGCATGCTTATTTTTGTAATCTTGAACGGCAGCTTTAATCGCGTCCTCTGCAAGAATCGAGCAATGGATTTTCACTGGTGGCAGCGCAAGCTCTTCTGCAATTTGAGTATTTTTAATTGAAAGTGCTTGATCTAGCGTTTTGCCTTTAACCCATTCGGTTACCAAAGACGAGGAGGCGATGGCAGAGCCGCAACCGTAGGTCTTAAATTTCGCATCTTCGATAACGCCGTCGGCGCCAACCTTGATTTGCAATTTCATCACATCGCCGCAGGCAGGTGCACCGACCATGCCTGTGCCTATGCTTTCATCACCTTTATCGAATGCGCCAACATTGCGCGGATTTTCGTAGTGATCTAAAACTTTTTCTGAATATGCCATGGTAAAACTCCTGACTTAAAAGCGATGATTAGTTAAGGGCTAAATTTAGTGGGCAGCCCACTGAATAGTGGAAATATCAATGCCGTCTTTATACATATCCCATAAAGGCGACAATTCGCGCAATTTTTCGACTTTGGATTTGAGTAAGTTGATGGTGAAATCAATATCTTCTTCAGTCGTAAAGCGGCCGATTGTAAATCGTATCGAGCTATGTGCTAATTCGTCGCTGCGACCTAAGGCACGCAATACATAAGAAGGCTCAAGACTGGCGGAGGTGCAGGCAGAGCCGGAAGACACCGCGATATCTTTAATGGCCATAATCAGCGATTCGCCTTCTACATAATTAAAACTGACATTTAAATTATGGGGAACCCGGTGCTCCATATCGCCATTCACATAAGTTTCTTCAATTTCTTGCAAGCCTTTTGCGAGGCGATCGCGCATTGTTCGGATATGCGCTAATTCAGATGCCATTTCTTCCTTGGCAATGCGAAACGCCTCACCCATGCCTGCAATTTGGTGCGGCGGGAGAGTGCCGGAACGCAAGCCTCGCTCATGCCCACCACCATGCATTTGCGCTTCTAGGCGAACTCGCGGCTTGCGGCGAATATACAGTGCACCTATTCCCTTAGGACCATAAGATTTATGGGCGGAAAATGACACTAAATCGACTTTGGTTTTTTCTAAGTCAATTTCCACTTTGCCTGTTGCTTGCGCCGCATCAGAATGAAAAATAATGCCTTTTTCGCGACACAACTCCCCGATTTCGGCAATAGGTTGAATTACGCCAATTTCGTTATTCACCCACATCACCGAGACTAAAATGGTGTCCGGACGGATGGCCTCACGTAATTGATCAACGGTGATTAAGCCATTATCTTGCGGATGTAGGTAAGTCGCTTCGAAGCCTTGACGCTCTAACTCTCGTACGGTATCTAACACGGCTTTGTGTTCAGTTTTAACCGTAATAATGTGTTTTCCTTTGGATTTGTAAAAATTTGCCGCGCCTTTGAGCGCTAAATTGTTACTTTCCGTCGCTCCAGAAGTCCAAATAATTTCACGCTGATCGGCATTGACTAAGGCCGCAACGTGGGCGCGAGCTTCTTCTACAGCGGCCTCGGCGTCCCATCCATACATATGGCTGCGCGACGCTGGATTTCCATAATGCGCCCGCAAAAAAGGAATCATTTTGTCTGCAACACGTGGATCAACCGGCGTGGTAGCAGAGTAGTCCATGTAAATGGGGAAGTGCGGTGCTTTCAAAGTTTCAAGCAAGCTTTTTTCCAAAGGGGCATTCATTTATTGCGGCTCCATTTATTGAGAGAGGGTGTGACCGCTAAAGGCTGGTCGCATAACAACAACATGACTTTCGGCATGTTTTTGCTTTTGTTGATTGACGAGGTCTTGGAGTGAAACGGAGTCGAGATAATCCACCATTTTTGCATTCAATGTCGCCCACAAATCATGGGTCATACAGTGAATACCCCGTTCTTGATCGCTACCGTGGCAATTTCCTTTACCACCGCACTGTGTCGCGTCAATGGGTTCATCAACCGCGATGATAATGTCAGCAACCGTCACTTTTTCTGCGCGGCGTGCCAAATGGTAACCGCCACCCGGACCACGTACTGACTCCACGATGTCGTGGCGACGCAGCTTGCCAAACAATTGCTCAAGATAAGAAAGTGAAATTTCTTGACGTTGGCTTATACCAGCCAAAGTGACTGGGCCGTTTTCTTGGCGCATCGCTAAATCTATCATGGCAGTGACAGCGAAGCGGCCTTTAGTTGTCAAACGCATTAGAATTTACTCCGTGCAGGTCGCGGTAATTTGCTTAAGGGAAAAGTTAATCCCGACTAATTCCCTCAAGTATAGCAAACTTGAGTAATTACGTCAGGTATTGCCGCTTATTTGCCGTTCAGCATGGTTTTGAAGATTAAAGTCAGCATTCCGCAATGAATCGTCACAGGAAATTTAGGGAATTTATTATCGGCTTGTTACAATAGAAGGCTATTTTCAATAACAGAGATTACCCACTCGTTTCGACTACCTATGATTGATATTCAACTCCTCCGCAAAGATATAGACAGTGTCGCAGCGCGACTAGCGACGCGAAAATTTAAACTGGATGTAACGAGCTTTAATGCGCTCGAGTCTGAGCGCAAACAGATTCAAATTCGTACCGAAGAATTGCAAAGCAAGCGGAATAGTTTGTCTAAACAAATCGGCATGTTAAAGGGCAAGGGTGAAGATGCATCAGCCGTCATGGCGGAAGTAGGTGGTATTGGTGACGAGTTAAAAGCATCAGAATTGCGCTTAAACGAAGTGCAAATTGCGCTGAATAACTTGCTCCTCGGCATCCCAAATCTCCCTGACGAATCGGTGCCTGTTGGCGCCGATGAAACGAGCAATGTGGTCGCGCGCCAAATTGGTACCCCAAGGATTTTCGATTTCCCAATCAAAGACCATGTAGACGTTGGCTCTGGAATTGGGCTGGATTTTGATATGGCGGTCAAGTTAACCGGATCACGTTTTTCTGTGATGAAAGGTGGAGTCGCTCGTCTGCATCGCGCATTGGCGCAGTTCATGCTCGATACACAAACCATGGAACATGGCTATACAGAATGCTACACGCCGTACATGGTCAACGCAGACTCTATGCGTGGAACTGGGCAATTACCAAAATTTGAAGAAGACTTGTTTGCGGTTAAAAAAGGCGGGCAAGAAGGTGAGGGCGAGACGTTTTACCTAATACCAACCGCAGAGGTTACCTTAACAAACATGGTTCGGGATGAAATTATCGCTGCGGAAAATTTACCCATTAAGCTTGCGGCGCACACACCTTGTTTTCGTTCTGAGGCAGGCAGCTATGGTCGGGATACGCGCGGCATGATACGCCAACATCAATTCGACAAAATTGAGCTCGTCCAAGTAGTGCACCCCGAAAAATCGTTCGAGGCGCTAGAAGAAATGGTGGCGCACGCAGAAAGCATTCTAAAAAAATTAGAGTTACCTTATCGCGTGATGAGTTTATGTACTGGCGATATTGGTCCAGCTTCGTGCAAAACCTACGACTTAGAAGTGTGGTTGCCGGCACAAAACACTTATCGTGAAATTTCGTCTATTTCGAATATTGGTGCTTTTCAAGCTCGGCGTATGCAAGCGCGCTTTAGGAACGCCCAAGGAAAAACCGAATTGGTTCACACCTTGAATGGCTCTGCCTTGGCAGTTGGACGCACCTTGGTTGCAGTGCTTGAAAATTATCAACAAGCCGATGGAAGCGTGATCATTCCAGAAGTATTACGTCCGTATATGGGCGACATAGAAAAGCTAAGCCCAGTTCAAAATTGACGCGGGCTTGTTGAAACTTCGATTCACATTGCAAATTTCAACTAGGAAATAGAACTCACTTTTGCTATAATCCGCGGCTTGTATCAGCAACGACAAAAGTTGGTCAAGTCAAAAATCGTTGTTGAACCTGGAAAGATGGCAGAGTGGTCGAATGCACCGGACTCGAAATCCGGCATACGTTTATGACGTATCCAGGGTTCAAATCCCTGTCTTTCCGCCAAGTGAATAAAAAAGATCAGCGTAAAAACTGATCTTTTTTATTTAGCACGGCGCGTCAAGAAGGTGGGCGCTTATTTAATTTGGCGCTCCAGCGTATTTGACACTGCGCTATCAAAGCCAAGCTGATCCTCACTTTTTGCGGATTTTTTCTTTAATCTCTCGTCACTCAAAAACTGGTCACGTTGTTTGGAAAGCTCAACGATACGTTTTTTTAAGGCATGTCGTTGCTGCAGGGCCTCATCTACTTTTCTTTGCCGCTCTTCCGGTTTTAATTGCAACAAGCCATCAGGTAGTTCTTCATCCTTCAATCGTGATAAAGACGTTTGGCCCGATTCTATTTTTTGTAATAAATCGGATTCGTCATAAGCGCGAGTATTAATCGCTTTATTGACAGCACGTTCTGCGCGCGCGGCTGGGGGTGCCGCTGCGGTCACTCTTTCTTCCAGCATAAGTTGTTGGCTCATTTTTACTTTCCGTTCATCTGCTCGTCCGTAAGCGAGATACGTCGCGCCGATTTTCTCTCCAAGCACTGCTAACTCGGCATCCTGTGGTGTGGCGACCAAGTCAACGCCACCGTTTTGAGCGATTGAAAAGTACTCGCCGCCACCAAGTTGCGCCACTTGTCGCCAAGGTGCTGTTGTATCCACCAGCGCGCCACATTGAATGGCATTGACGAGTATGCCTTTGCCGCGAGCTAATTTCACGCTAGACTCGACTGAGGGGACATCCATGTAATCGTTATGTGGCGGCGCATCGCCGACCAAAAAAATGATTTGCGATGTACTGCCCGACGCCTTAGACCAAGCCATCTTACCGACTGCCTGATGCATTGCGGTACGCACGTCTTCTGGCGTATCGCCACCACCTTCGGCGCGCAGCGCAGTTAACTCGCTATAGACCTGATCTAAGTTATCGGTGAGTTGCGTTAGCTTGGTCACGTACGCGTCACCACGATCACGAAAAGCCACAAGGCCAACTTTTACGCGCACATTTTGCCTATCAGGTTTTTGCATAATGTTGTTAACGATGCTCCAAATTTTTGCTTTGGCTCCTTCTAATAGTCCGCCCATCGAACCGGTAGTGTCGATCACAAATACCAGTTCAACTATTTGTGCGTCTTGGTTATGCGGCACACGTTTGGTCGATGTCGCCGTTTTTTCGGTAAGTTGAAGTGCAACGGGAGTGGTCTCAGAGGTATTTTTGTTCTCTGGTGCTGCAAGCGCGCTTACACAAAAGAATGCGCCTACGCCAATCAACAAGCAATGAGAAGACAGCTTCTTGTAGTTTGCTTTGACCAATTGATGAACTGCGTCTGCGCTTGAGCGTGGTTCGAAAAATGCGTGCAGTTGGCGACGTGTTTTCATGGTTATTTCCTTTTATTTACTTTGTGGATAAGGCAATTCGATTTTTTTGCTCGTGCTTTAATTCAAGCGGGGTCTGGCACGAAAGTGCCTGGAAAGGCCGGTGGGTGTTGCGGATCTGAGTAGCGCGGCCATGTCTTTGGAATAATGCCGCGCGCAACAAGATTGGCGTAGCTGTCGTAGTACAAAGTCAGTACCTCATTCGGGCCGCTAGTCGCGCGAATAAAACTGGTCGAGCGGATTTGGCTAGCGATACGCTCTCCATGGCCAGTGCCTAATCTATCTTCACGCAAGGGCATACTTGCTACGGGAGCGGCTTCACTTTTTAAGCTTGGCTCGACCTTGCGGCGTGGACTTTCGCTAGCTGATTTCGCTCTGTCCTCGACTGCTGGTGCGGGTGGGCTGATTACTGCAATCTCAGGTCGCTCTGCGCGTTCACGATAGATCGCGATGCCAATGACACCGGTTTGATTTTCTCGCCCCGTGCGGGCTGCATAGGAATCTTCAACATTGGTGAAGTAAAAGGCGGCGACTTGATGCTGGTCTTTGCGCCACCCCAAAATGTCGTGCTGTTGCCAAGCCCCTAATACGTATCCAGTCTGTTCTGGAGTTGCCGTCGCACCTGTGATGACGTTAATTCCATCGACTGCAACCACAGACAAAACGCGCTCATTTGACTTGTTTGTCAAGCGTAAATAGTAGCGCTGCCCAATCACCGCCGCGACGTAATTTCGTCCGCCATGCCGCCATATTTTTAATGGCTCGCCCGTCTGTTGCGAGATAATCGATAGGCTGGCTAATTCGCCTGCATGAGCGATAGAAGCGGCACAAAAAATCCAAGCAAAAAAGGTAAAAATGATGGCGCGCAGCATGGTGGCCTCCGTTCTTTTGAGTTGTCGATGGAGTGTGAAACGGTGCTGCGCCTAAAACGGGGTTAAAAATAAAAAAATATTTTTAATACTCAAAATATTTGCGCAAATTGGCCGATGCAAACTTCGCAGAAAATATTCGGATGCGATACTGCATAGTTCGTTTTTTGAAAATTTTGGGCTACACTGAATAGCGCTTTCGTGGCATTCACGTAAAGATGCAAACCTCTTCTTACACGCATGTATGTCTTCTACGCTTCCCGACGAAACTTTGATGTTGATTTACCGAGATGGCGACATTAACGCTTTTAAGGAGCTGTATCGCCGCCATAGTCGCGGTCTTTACATGTTCATTTTGTGGCGCTCGCCGCGCCGTGAATGGGTGGACGAGATTACGCAAGAAACCTGGGGTAGCTTGCACGACGCGCGGGCACGCTATATGGCGCAAGCGACGTTTCGTACTTATCTGTTTCAAATAGCGCGCAACAAATTGATTGACCAATTGCG
>CAYPNW010000127.1:0-6930 GCA_964411965.1 uncultured Burkholderiaceae bacterium | reverse complement strand
ACCACGATCAACTTCTCCACCAAGTCGTTCTCATGCTGTGCGCGGGCGTCATCCATGGCGACTTATCAGAGTTCAATATTTTGATGGATGAAAATGGCCCTGTGATCATTGACCTGCCTCAGGCGATTGATGCGGCCAGTAATACCGAAGCCGCCGTTATGCTAGAACGAGACGTAAAAAATCTAGCCACGTATTTCAGCCAGTTCGCCCCGGAACTTGCTGCCACACAGTATGGCAAAGAAATTTGGAAACTTTACATAGCGGGGCAACTCACGCCCGAGACCAAACTAACCGGTCGCGTAGCACAAGACAAACGACCCGCAAACGTGGCCGCCGTGCTGCATGAAATTGAATTGGCGCGACGCGAAGAGGAAGAGCGGCAGCGCTATCTGCAGGCGGAATAAGGTGCGCCGCGCTTAGGATCACTTGTCTGAGCGGCGCACATCACTGTCGGATGTCACGGCGTTGCTCATATTTCGTAGCATAGGCGCAAAGCGTTGCCAGAGCTGCCAAGCAAGCAGCGCATTTTTTGCGAGTGCCAGCATGCGTCTAGGTTTTAATACTGCAATCAACGCGAAAGAGCCGAGTGCGATGCCAGGGTGCTCTTTGACCTTGCCAACCGTGCGCCATGCGAGGTTGGCAATGGAGAGTTTTTGCTGAATTTCCCGCGTTTGTGCGGCGAGGAGCATGCGCTCGATACGGCAGCGAAGAAGTAATTCTTCGCGTCTTTCTTGTAGTTGGCTTGGTCGGCTTTTCATTTTTCCGCTGCGTGATTCTCGGATGTTGCAGCGTTGCCAGAAAGGCTGTCACTGTCGCGCCGAAGTTCCGCTAATGAATGCGCCAAAAGTCGCGGCTTTTGGCGAATAGCGCTGCGCAGCCAATAGGCAAGACCGATTGCTGTGCTTGCAAACAAACCAATCAACAGTCCCAACACCAAGAAGCGATGGGTATTCCAAAATACGGCGACCACTAATAGAATCAGCAACAGAACGGCAATACCCGCGCAGGCCAAAGCCACAAGCGACCATAATAGATAGGTCGAAAAGCGGGCTAATTCTTCTTCAAGTTCGACTGAAATTAATTCCAATCGCGTATGAATACTGGTGATTATGGTACTCGCCAAGCGGGCGATGGAGTCTGTGATGGCCATGCGCTAAGGTTCCTGCGAATACTTTTGTTAATCGAACTTAGTGTTGCTCGCCGTATTCCACCGTCCTTGCGTGGGTGGATATGGCGAGCAAATTGATTTTGCTCGTTATGATGACGATTCAAGTGCAATCGATACAAGCATAGGATCAAAACGACTTGGCTTTTACTTGCTACGCGAAATCACGACACCCAACAACAAACCGATGCCAGCAGCGATACCGATCGACTGCCAAGGGTTTTCTTTGACATACGTATCTGTCGCTTGGGCGGCTTCCTTGGTCTTGGTAACGACCATGTCTTCCATGCGCACTATTTCTGCTTTTGCATTTTTAAGAGTAGATTCAAACTTCGCGCGTGCATTCTGAAAACCTGCGCCGGTTTGCTGTTCCGCGTTCTTCAATAAATCTTCTGCATCTTTGATGACTTGTTGAAGGTCGCTTAAAAGTTTGTCTTTGCTGCTATCGCTTGTGCTCATGATTTTCTCCGATCTAGACGACGAAAAGTACCCGTTGATTGACTCGATTGCCGTGCTTAAGTTTTGTCTTTCAGCACAGTGTAGTTGAAGCAATATTAGCGTGTTTGCGATATCGCAAACTGTGCGCTAGCGCACTGCGAAGTCCAAACACACACCAAAAAATATCGCAGCGCCCAACCAGTTATTGAGGCGAAAAGCCTTAAAACAAGCGATTCTTTCTCGATCTTTGATTAAGAAAAAGTGATGTATTGCGCAGGCGCAAGCAATCACCAGTCCGAGGAAGTAAAAAGTTCCCAATCTTAAATGCCAACCCGCAAGCGCGAGCAAGAGCAAGTACAGGGCATAGCAAAACATCACGGTCAACACGTCCCATTTTCCGAAGGTAATGGCAGACGTGCGGATGCCAATTTTGAGATCGTCATCACGGTCCACCATTGCATATTCCGTATCGTAAGCCAAGGCCCAAAAAATATTGGCAACGAGCAAAAACCAAGCAAGCGCTGGCACCTCGCCTTGCACGGCGGCAAACGCCATTGGAATCCCAAAACCAAAGGCTATTCCCAGATAGGCTTGGGGGATGGCAAAGAAGCGTTTGAAGTAGGGATAACTTGCGGCGATGAACACGGCCAAGACAGAAAGTTGTTTGGTGAGCGTATTGAGCGGCAAAATCAGCAGAAACGCCAATACAGCCAAGCCGGCCGCTATCGCCACAGCCTCGCGGCCTTTAATTTTTCCACTGGTGAGCGGGCGTTGAGCCGTGCGTTTGACGTGTTTGTCGATGTCGCGGTCGGCGTAATCATTGATGGCGCAACCTGCAGAGCGCATCAGCACAGTGCCGATACTAAAAATGATTAAGTGCTGCCAGCTTGGCATGCCGCCGCTCGCCACCCACAATGCCACCAAGGTGGGCCAAAGCAGTAGCAAGATGCCGATGGGTTTGTCGAGACGAATAAGCTGAATATACAGGCGCCACCGAGATGGTGCGTCTTCAGTTGACGCACTCTCGGTTGGCGGATTCGCGGGTGGTTGGGGTGATGGCGTCATGAAGTGGAAATGGTGCTGAGCAAAGAGTATGCAAACTAGTAACGTGATCGCGCATTATAAAATTTTGCGCAAGTTTCGTTTTGGTTTTTGGGTTTTGCTTTGCTGGGTTAAGACCGCCCACAAGCACTCATTGATGTGGCCAAATAGCGTTTCAGCTCAACGCTTCACTGTTGTTTTGGCGCTTCATCTAACATTGTCACGCCACTCAAATCGCAGGACAGCACCGCTTGGCGAATGGCTTCGATGGCTGCCTGGCGCGTAAAGCTTTTGCGCCATGCGATCACCACGCGCCGGTCTGGCGTCGGTTCACTGAAGGGAAGATAGCGCAATAATCCATCTTTGGCATGTAAATCAGGTACTGAGGCGATAGGCAAGACGGTGATGCCAATTCCCGATGCAACCATGTGACGAATCGTTTCCAATGACGAGCCTTCAAAGGTACGCGCGATGCCGTCACTGGCCGTGGCAAAGCGTGCCATTTCTGGACATACTTCGAGTACTTGGTCGCGGAAGCAGTGGCCATTTCCTAGCAATAACATGGTCTCGGATTTGAGCTCTTTTGCTGACACCGCATCGCGGTCTGCCCAAGCATGGTCTCTGGGAAGCGCCACCACGAATGGCTCGTCGTACAGCGGTTGCAGCATCAAACCTTGGTCTGGAATGGGTAGCGCAATAATTGCCGCATCAAGCTCACCTTGGCGCAGCAGCTCCAACAATTTTACGGTGAAATTTTCCTGCAACACGAGCGGCATTTGTGGCACGCGTTGAATCATGGTTTTGACCAGCGTCGGCAGTAGGTACGGGCCAATCGTGTAGATAATGCCTAGCCGGAAAGGGCCGGCAAGGGGGTCTTTATTTTGCTTGGCAATTTCTTTGATAGCGGCGGTTTGCTCCAGCACCCGTTCGGCCTGCGCCACAATTTGCGCGCCCAAAGGCGTCATAGAAACTTCGGTACCACCACGTTCAAAAATGATTACACCTAGCTCATCTTCTAACTTTTTAATCGCCACCGAGAGTGTGGGTTGCGCGACGAAGCAAGCCTCCGCCGCATGGCCAAAATGTTTTTGGCGTGCAACTGCAACGATATATTTGAGTTCAGTGAGTGTCATGCAAACAGTGTGGCACAGAGTTTTATCAACGTCAGCAAGTGATTCTAGACAAATTTAGATATATGGCAAAAAGTAACGGAGTATATTTTAGCAATGCTTATTTTATATGCGCAATTGGCACATTAATTAGTTGTACTTGTGGGAGTATTTAATTCTATCGATTGCAAAATAGAAAAGATTTAAAGCGTTTTGCAGGGCAATATTGCTCCAATTTTTCGATTTCCCAAATACCGTTTTGCCAAGGGCTACTATTTCTTCTCGTGGTGCAGGAAGTGTATCCAGCCGCACAGATTCGACGTAGTCACGAACGGAAAATTCGCTTGGGAATAGAGACACTGTCCTTATCGAATAACAATTTCTGCGAAATCATCCATGTCAAAACGAATACTTCTTATCCAAGGCCATCCTGACAGCAGCGAATTGCACTTGTGCCACGCGCTGGCGCGAAGTTATGCCGAAGGGGCGGCTGAGGCGGGTCATGTGCTGCGCGAACTGAGCGTCGCCGAGTTGGATTTTCCCTTGCTGCGTAGTCAAAAAGAGTGGGAGCAAGGCTTGGTTCCTGCGTCTTTAGTACCAGCGCAGAACGATATTCTTTGGGCGGAGCATATTGTGTTTTTTTTCCCCCTTTGGTTGGGTGACATGCCCGCGCTGCTCAAAGGTTTTCTGGAGCAAGTCGCACGACCCGGGTTTGCCTTCACGCGCGATGAAGGTGGCAAGCCGTGGGGCAACAAGGCGTTAACTGGTCGTTCGGCTCACGTAGTGGCAACCATGGGCATGCCTGCGCTAATTTACCGATGGTATTTCCGCGCTCACAGCGTGAAATCATTGGAGCGGAATATTCTTGGCTTCGTGGGAATAGCGCCAGTGAATGAAACTCTGATTGGACTGACTGGCAATATGAAAAAAGAGGATGTGGCAAAATGCTTGGAGAAGATGAGGCGGCTTGGTGGTAAGGTTGGCTGAAATAATAATTACATGCAATCGCCTTGGATTTTGGCGCAAGTGCTGCGCTTACATTCCCTCTCGTTTCAGCTCGCGCACATGAAAAATATTCCCCTCAGGATCATAGCCATTACGCGTTGTTAAGCCCGGTCCGACGTACTCTTCACCAAAAAGCGCACCGCCAAGAGAGGCTGCCACATCGGCTGCCATGGTAAGACTCGTTACCGTAAAAAAAAGCTTGATCGCTTGTTCTTCGCGCGGCAACGGTGGCGTTGCGATGTCAAACGTTGCTGCGATATGCGGCGGAATCGCATGAATGATCAGTTGCATGTCGAGCGACTCTATCACGTGGTGATGCGCGTCGGCATTGAGTAGTTTCATACCGAGTAGACGTTGATAAAAAGTCGAAACGCGTTCGAGATCTTTTGCGTAAATCAGTGCGCCTGCTTTTGCTGGACCTGGCATTGAATTTCCTTTTTAGTTCTTGGTGGCTGATTGCCGTGTCAAAAAAATCGCATAATCCGTCAACCGTTCCGCTAAAACCCTAAGCGCGAGGAAAGGGGTGGCATGAGTTCAGCGCTGCCAACTAGTCGCTGATCGTGTTGGTAATCCTCGTGCTCGCGAATGATCCAGTTCTCGCGTGCGAATTGCTTTTTAAGCGCTGCGACCAGCTCCGCAAAAGTACGTCCTTCAATAGCATTGCTGTCGAGATGAAAGACGCCAGACGCTTGGCTTTGCGCGAGAGTAATAAGGGCCGCGGCCGTATCTTGCATGAATGAACACGCTGGTCGCCAAAGGCGGCTGGCACCCACATTGCCATCGCGCTCCTGCCATTGGTCTAAGGCCATTAACATATTATTACCCGCTTGTTCTGGGTCGATCTGCCAACCTATGCGCGCCACAATAGCTGCTGGATTTTTTGCTCTGATAGCGTTCTCGCAGGCTATTTTGTATTGACCATACTCGTCGCGCGCAGTTCTTTTGTCATCAATCTGGTGCGGCCCATTGGGCTCATGATCAAACACCATTGCAGTGCTGGTGTACACAAATGGAATGGCGCACTGGGCCGCAAATTTCGCAAGCCGCCCGCACCAATCGACGCTACCGTTCGCGAGATGAAAAATCGCATCTGGGCGAGTCTTTTCTAGGAATGTTTGGCTGGCGATGAGATCTTCCGGATCGACCTCTTTTCGATTCCACCCAAGCACATCGCAGGCTTGGTCGTTGGCGACTTGTGCTAATCGCGGTGCCAGTGAGCCGCCAAGGCCCGTGATCAGAAACGTGCTGCGCGCCATTACTTTGCTTGTGCCATTGCACGGCTAATTTCTAGGTGTCCTTGCGCCATGCCGCTTTCTGGCACGGTATCACCTTCGCGATTTTTAATTTGATTTAGTTGCGCCGCCAAACGTTCTGCCGCGTCTTCTCCACGGCCTATCCAAGTGCCCTGTGTGAGTGAAATGTGAGCGGCTTCAAAGCTGCCCGCGCCAGCGCAGAGGATGGTGCGATTGGGTGCTTGCTCGGAAGCGAGGACTAGCATCGCCGGCACCACGTCGCTAGGTTGCAGTGCGTCTAACATGGCGGCGGGGAACAGACTTTCGGTCATGCGGGTGGCGGCCGTTGGAGCTAGACTATTCACGCGAATATCGTTTTTCGCCCCTTCCAAGGACAAGGTTTGCATTAAGCCCACGAGCGCCATTTTTGCCGCACCATAGTTTGATTGACCAAAGTTGCCGAACAACCCAGATGAGGAAGTCGTCATGACGATGCGGCCATATTTTTGTTCGTTCATCACAGGCCACACGGCTTTGCAGCAATTCACCGCGCCCATTAAATGCACATCGACCACCAATTTGAAATCGTCCAATTCCATTTTGGTAAAGCTTTTGTCGCGCAAAATGCCGGCATTGTTGATCAAGATGTCGACACGTCCCCAGGCCCTCATTGCTTCTTGCACCATCTCTTGCACGGCAGCGAAATCTGTTACCGATGCGCCGTTGGCAATCGCCTCGCCGCCCAGTGCTTTGATTTCTTCCACCACCGCTACCGCAGCGGAAGATGAACCACCGGAACCATCACGCGCACCGCCCAAATCATTTACCACTACTTTCGCACCGCGTTTTGCTAGCGCTAACGCATGTTCACGACCTAAACCACCTCCAGCGCCAGTGACGATAGCGACGCGACCAGTAAAATCAATTTTCATTTTTGCTC
>CAYPNW010000126.1:4249-6983 GCA_964411965.1 uncultured Burkholderiaceae bacterium | reverse complement strand
AAGCTATCGTGTCGTTGTTGCCTTCGCCTTGCCGTGCTACAGCACTGTCTGCGGCGCGTTGCCTAGGCACAATTGATTTGGAAATGGAATAAGTCCGCAAGCCTTGCAAACCGCCAGTATGAATCGCGATGACGGGTCTGCCGCCAGAAAACCTTGATTCTCGGGCAAGATGGTGCAGGGCGAAAAACAGTTTGCCCGTGTAGATAGGTTCAATCGGAATGCCTGTGTCAGCCAAAAATTCTGCGCAGAATGTTAATAACTCGTTGGTAATTTTGGCATATCCACCGTGATGAAAATCTAACAGTAACTCATAATTGTTATGCGCTGGAAAGCGCGCTTCCCTGAGCAAGCGGGCAATATCCTGATGCAAATGTTCGGCCTGTTTAAGGACAGCTATGCCCAGCACTTTTCCTTGGCCACCCAAACCAGCAAGCAAACCCGCCAAGCTAGCACCTGTGCCGCACGCCACTGCGATGGTCGCAGTTTTTGTGGGCAGTTCCGCGATGATTTCGGCAACACCGCGCAAGGCCGCAGGTGCACTGCCGCCTTCCGGCATCCACAACACGTCGTCGAGCTTGCTGTCGATTTGATCCTCAAGTTGCTTAATCAACTCAGTAGCCCATGTTGCCTGTGGCAGGCGCAATTGTCTGTATTGGTCCTGGTTCACACTGAGCAGGCGCATTCCTACGCGTTGGCAATCCGCTAGGGTTGGTGTGAGGTTGTTCATCAAATGATGGTGCCCGCGGATGATGCCGAAGGACGCCAACCCCAATAAATGTGCAGCGTGTGCCGTAGCATGTAGGTGATTCGACCAAGCGCCGCCCATCGTCAATAACGTTGGCCTTGGATGAACGTGAGATGGCAATTGATACTTGAGTTTTCGCGCCTTGTTTCCCGATACAGTCGGGTGTAATAAGTCGTCTCGCTTCACCCATAGATTAGTATTTGGGAAGAGCTTGCTCGATACTTTTTCTAGGGGGCTTGCTTGCGTTGTGAACATGGGGGCTTGCTGATTGTGCTTGGAATGGTAGAGTAGGATTAATTGTGTAAATTAGAATTGAAATCGTACGCTACACACCAACTGTGGCTTATTTGATTCGATTATGGCAGTGCGGGTAAAGTTTGTTCACGATAAGTGCAAATCGCGTACCGAGATAGTGTTTTTAGGAGACTTGGATGTCAGGTAATACAAAACAAACAGTACCCTTTGCGCAAGAACAATTGACGCAAGCTATTACTCAATTAAAGCAGGGGGATTCGCATGAGGAAGTCTTACCTGCTTTAGAGGCAGTTCTTTCACAGCTACAAACTTTATCAACGCACGATCATTTAACGGGCGCACTCAATCGTCGTACCTTAATAGCGCGACTCGATTTTGAATTGCAGAGATCATTACGAACCGGCCATACCTTCACTTTTGCTGTGATCAGCGTGGATGGCTTTGCGCAAATCATGGAACAACATGGGCAAAACGCGGCAAAACAGATTTTGCAAGTCGTGACAAAAGAATCGATCAAGATACTCCGCACGCTCGATTCCTTTGGGCGGATTGCCGCAACGGAATTTGCAATCGTCATGCCAACCACGTGGTTAGATCAAAGTCTGAAAGCCATCGAGCGCCTCAAGGTGCGCTTACGTGAGGTCGAATGGGAAACCATTGCGCCGGGTCTGAGTATCACATTTTGTACGGGTTTGACTGCCAACGCCCCAGGTGACAGTTCAGACGCCATGCTTAACCGCGCGCTGCACGCTTTACAAAACGCAAAAGCAAAAGGCAACGACAACATTGCGCAAGTCGAGTACGAACTACCGCCCTATGATCCATCAGCCCCGGATAAATAAGGCGACTCCTACAAGGATGGATGCATATTGAGGGCTAGGGAAGCGCGGATCTTTTCGATAAGTGCGAAACATCATTTGCTTTCAAAACATGATTTTCTTCATTGCGCATTCTGAAAATGATGTTTTCCTGCGGGCTTCCCAGCGGGTTCGGCGAATAACGGGCGATTTTGACGACAAATTTCCTTCCTTGGCACCAGCCAAGCTGCGGAAATATTGTCGCCAAACTCATCCCGTTTTGCACTCGAACGCACATACCGAATAAATCCGCGCTTCCCTAGTTGGAAGTTCGAAACCTTTGCTTTGTCTGGCGAAAAGCACGGCTTGTGTGACGGGAAAAATCTAGTATCACCTAATTTTTGTATTTTTTACACAGCTTTTCCTTTGGAGCGTAGTAATTTGTCTGGGCTATCGTTATGATGGAACTAAGTTTTTCAATGAATGCGCACCGTGCAAGCGTATTTACCCTTTTCTCCCTTTCCTAGGTCGGTCTCGTAGTGGTGCTGTTGTCGCAAAAATTATCCCGCTCATCGCGCATTAGCGCGTTCGATCTGCGCATTGGCATGTTCGTCGCTGAACTAGATCGCCCTTGGGAAGAGTCACCGTTTTTGCTGCAAGGTTTTCTTCTCTCTGACCAAGAAGATCTCGATCTGCTAAAAAATCTCGTCAGCGAAGTGGTCATCGATCCCACGCGTAGCCAAACTGATGCACTTTTACATTTGCCTTGGGAAATTTTGCACGAGCCGCGCCGCAGCGATGAGCTTGAACAAGAAGAGAATGAACTGCGCACGATCTATGTTTCCGCACCTCAAACAAAGACCGTAGGTTTTCAACGATTCTTAGCGAATGGTTTTTCATTTATCCGTCGCAGCACGCCATCATCAGCGTTGCCAGC
>CAYPNW010000126.1:0-4149 GCA_964411965.1 uncultured Burkholderiaceae bacterium | reverse complement strand
ATTCGCCATTTGTATCCTCGTGATGCAATGTTTGCGCCTTTAAATATGGCAGAACGTTTGTTAGCCTGGCGTGAGGCGAAAGGCGCTGACAAAAGATCGGCGCGAGGTAAAAATTTTCGCAACCGGGTGTTTAATTTTCAGCGGCCAAAGTACATTCCAAAACACATCAAACTCGTGGTGTACAAGGATGAAGTTCCACTGACTGAAGAATTGGTTCATGCTCGCCAAGTCATACAAAAAACTGACGCGTTGCTACAAAAACTGGCGCAAGAAATTCACACTGACCCCAGTCTCGCTCTCGAAGAAGTGCGTCCAACGATCAATCTTTTGACAGAAAGTGTGATCGCCAATCCTTCGGCCTTGATGTGGCTAATCCGCATGAAGAATGAAAGTAACAAAACCTATGCACATGGATTGAAGGTGGCTGTGTACATGATGACCCTAGGCCGTCATCTTGGATTCTCACGCCACCAATTAAGTGAATTGGGTTTCATTGGACTTTTATTAGATATTGGTAAGCTAGAACTGCCAGATGGATTGCTCGCGAAATCGGAAAAATTAAGCGAGGAAGAGCGCGCTCTTATACAAACTCATGTCGCCGCGAGCTTGAATCTTCTTAATTCCGGCGCGCCGCTTGGACAGAATGTCTTGCAGGGTATTAGTGAGCATCATGAGCGTATCGATGGAACGGGTTATCCGCATGGGCTGACGGGCGCTGAGATTAGTATTTTTGGGAAAATTTCGGCTATCGCTGATAGTTTTTCTGCGATGACTTCGGCGCGTCCCTATGACATTACGCGATCCGCATTTGATGCGATGAAAGAACTCTTTAAGATTGCCGGCACCGAGCTGCATGCGCCCTTAGTTGAGGAGTTTGTACAGGCAATTGGCATTTTTCCGGTGGGAAGCATGATAGAGTTATCTTCCGGTGAAATCGCGATCGTGTTAGAGCACAATAAAATTCGCCGGTTAGAGCCCAAGGTACTTATTCTGACCGATGCAGAGAAGTCACTACTGGGAAGTCCACTCTTGTTTGACCTTATGCGCCAAAAAAACAATGATGAAACGCGTATCAAGCGTATTCAACGAGGCCTGCCAGATGGCGCTTATGGCTTGGTGTGTCGCGATTTTTATCGAGCCTAAGGCAGCAAAGTATGCCTAATCGGATATCTGCTCTTTCCGACACACCCGCTTCACAATTGGCGGCCAATAGCGTTGGTGTTGCCAAAACGGAGGCAGATTTTTTTCGACATGGGGAATTGGCGAATGCCGAGGCGTTCTTGGATTTGGTTGAAAAGCATTTGTCGACGGTTAGTGAAGTTTCTAGTTTGGCTTTGTTGGTACTTCATTTTCAACGTTCAGACCGCCTTTGTACCGTCTTGCATGAAGATTACGCTAAGCAAAGCCAAATGCTGATTAAGCAAAACATACAGCAAACTTTGCGTGACAAAGACGCATTCGTTTTTGTGAGCGAAGTCGAGTGTTGGATTGCACTTCCCCAGTTATCGTCTGAGGCATTAGCTTTACTTGCAGTAAATCGGCTGTTGAATGATTTGGTCTCTCCCAAAAAATTTCCTGAGCGTACCGTTTTTCTTAACCCAAGTATTGGCATTGCTTGTGCCAAACAGGCGCAACATTCGGCCATGAGTTTGTTGCGCTCGGCCGAATCGGCGCAACGCAATGCGCAGACGGGCAAGTTGAAATTTGTGTTGGCAGACTCGATCGAGAGTGCGCGGGCGACGCCGGAAGATTTAAGTAAAGCCTTAGAACAAGTTCTCGATGCGAACAGCTTAGAAATTCTTTATCAGCCAAAAGTAAATGTGATGAGTAAAACGGTTGTTTCGTTTGAGGCACTGATACGTTGGCCGCAGGAGCATCCGCAATTTATTGCAACACAAGTCGTGATCGACATCGCCGAACAATCGGGCTTGATCGAACTCTTAACAATGCGGGTTTTTAATAAAGTTTTGTGTGAAATGGCGGATTGGCGTCGTGCTGGCCTCGACACCTTGGTTTGGGTCAATTTGTCGGCAAAATTATTGAACATTGATGCGCTGCCCAGCATGCTAAAGAGGGCCATTGACGTTTGGGATATTCCGGCAGAAAAAATTGGCTTTGAGTTGACGGAGAGCGCCTTAATTCACGATATTGAGCACACAACCAATCTACTTTTCAGATTGAAGGAACTTGGCTTTCATTTATCGATTGATGACTTTGGTACCGGATATTCTTCTTTGGCGTATTTGCGGCGTTTCCCAATTGACGAACTTAAAATTGACCGTCTGTTTGTACATAGTTTGATGACCTCGCCACAAGACCAGCAAATTGTTCAGAGCATCATTGATCTTGCCCATAACTTTAGTTTGCAAGTCGTAGCGGAAGGCGTTGAAGACGCTGGCACCATGGAATTATTGCAAAGTATGGGCTGTGATCAGATTCAAGGCTATTTCTTTGCTAAACCAATTTCGGGCGAATTTGTGCAAGCGCTTGTCAAACAAATTTCTGACAACACACATACTTAGTGTCCACAATGATCAATGTCTGATTTTATGCAAACTGCGTCGCGCTTAAGAATTGGTTTGATCGCGAATCGCGCGCATCAAGATGCGGCCGATTCCGCGTTGGTGCGCCTATTTGCGGCCGGTGGAGCGGCGATCGCCCAGCTGCATATTGATTGGATCATTGTTGGTCGCACCTTGGATGCAATCAATACCCATGGACTTACCCATCATTGCGCGAGATTTGAGCGATTTCCTTATGGCCGCGAAGGTGGTCTGATGAAACTTGTGGCACGGGTTGTGGATAGTCAACCACAATCGGCTATCGACGCGGTGATTTACCTGATTGATCCAGTTGACCCATCTTCCATATTTCCTGAAGCGCAAGCGCTCAAGCGGCAATGCGTTATTCACGGCAAGCCTTTTTTATCTACGCTTGCAAGTGCCCTTGAATGGTTAAATTTGGAAGCCGCTGCGCTCAAGCAGGATCATGGTTTGGATCAATTCGCGGCGCTTGGGTCAAACGAAGAAAGCATCGCCTTGATCGCCCATGATGCGCTTAAGACGAGCATGTTGCAGCTAGCAGAAAAGCATTTCGCGGTACTAGATCGTTTTGCCTATCGCTACGCAACGGGAACAACTGGTGGCTTACTGAACCAATTGGCGCAAGGGCTTAAAAAAAGTACGACGTCTAGCGATGTGCCAAATACAAGCCCATGGGTGCAAGCGTTTTTGTCTGGCCCATTAGGTGGCGATGCGCAATTGGCTGAGTTGGTACTGGATAAAAAAATTCGCCGCATATTGTTTTTGGAAGATCCTCATGTCGCCCGCCAGCACGAAGCAGATATCCAGCTATTAGAGCGAGCGGCGAGGACGGTGACAGATTTTGCAATCGTGGTGAGCGATGTAAAAAGTGCGGATCGCTGGCTAAGTTTGTTAGGCAAACGGAAAGCAGATTAAAATTATTCCCGCTTTGGGATACATGTGAGCCCATAGATTTAAATAATCTAGGAATTACGCAAAATTGCTCCAGCGTTGTTGCGCTGCCTTGTCGCACAGAAGTACTGCCTGCGGCAGCACGCCTAGCTGGAACAGTTTTGCATAAGCCCTATAAACTAAGGATTTAGGTAATGACGCGCAGATATTCGGAAATGAATCAGCATGACGCACTGTATAAAGTTGCGCGGGCTTTTCCAGGTGGCTTAGAAGCACTCGCCGCTGAATTGAAAGTATCAGTCAACGTACTCAGGAATAAACTCGCGCCCGGTATTGATACGCATTACCCTTCATTTGAAGAAGTTTCCATGATCGTCGCACAATGCCAGAAGGCAGGTGTCAAAGACGCACTTTTACCTTTGCACGCGATGTTAGGGCGCCATGGTATGGCGGCGTTTTTGGTACCTGAACCAGATACCATAAGTGATGATGATTTGTCGCAAACGGTTTGTCGCGTGATGAGCCAAGTAGGCGGCGTTGCAGAAGCCGTTTCCGATGCTTTGATGGATGGTGTGATCACTAATATCGAAGCAGATCTCATTGAAAAAGAATTTCAAGGTGCCTTAACAGCCTTGGGCGAATGGCGCGCGCGGATTCGTATGCATCACAAAGGCGAACTCAAAGACTAAGCATGCTGCGAATAGATTATTCCATT
>CAYPNW010000125.1:5604-7080 GCA_964411965.1 uncultured Burkholderiaceae bacterium | reverse complement strand
GACGACACCACCAATGCCGTGAATATTCGGCGCTTTTTTCGACGTACCACGGGCGTTGCGACGACGGAAAAAACAGTGGAAGCGACGCTGATTCAAACCCGCCATCGGATTCCGGAAACGCCGTTGCGGGCGGGCCAAATCATGGTGTACCAAGTGCCTATTCCCGAACCTTTGCGCTGGCTTGAACCTAGCGAAACAGAAACGCGCAAGTATCATGCAATGGCGGATTACGGCTTGACGAGTGTGAAGTTATATGAAGATATCGCGCGCCTAGGTAAAATCGAAACGGCCTACGACTACCCTGTGATTGTGAACCAACGCTATTTGATGCGCCCCTCGCCAATTCCCAAATTCGATAATCCAAAACTACATATGTCACCCGCCCTGCAACTGTTTGGCGCGGGCCGAGAAAAGCGCATCTACGCGGTGCCACCCTTCACGCCCGTAAAGAGTTTGGATTTTGACGACTACCCGTTTGAGATCGAAAAATGGGATCAGCAATGCGCTTTATGCGCTAGTGCGGACAGTTTTTTAGACGAAATCATCATGGACGACCAAGGCCAGCGCATGTATGTGTGTAGTGACAGCGATTATTGCAAAACCCGACAAACCATGCAGGTCTCGGAGCCCTGATGAGCACACTCGACTTAGCTCAAGCGACCACGAATGGCGTTCATCAACGCCACGATGCACACGCACTGCCATCTACTACTCCCTTATTGCAGGCGATTAATCTCAGTCAACGATTCGGCAATGTGCTCGCGTGTGATCGCATTCATTTAGATCTGTATCCGGGCGAAGTGCTGGGCATTGTGGGTGAGTCTGGTTCAGGCAAGTCCAGCTTATTGCATTGCCTAGCAGGTCATGTCTTGCCAAGTGAAGGCCAAATTTTGTTTGCCTCAAAAGACCAAGGTGTACAGGATGTCGTGACCATGAACGAAGCACGGCGGCGTTTTTTGCAAAGAACGGATTGGGGTTTTGTGCACCAAAGTGCGCGCGACGGTTTGCGTTCTGACGTGTCGGCGGGCGCCAATGTGGGCGAACGTTTGATGGCGGTGGGTGCGCGTCATTACGGCGCGATCCGACAAGAAGCGCAGCATTGGTTAGCGCGCGTGGAAATCGACGAAACCCGCATCGATGATCTGCCCCGTTATTTTTCTGGCGGCATGCAACAACGTTTGCAGATTGCGCGCAATTTAGTCACCAAACCACGTTTAATCTTTATGGATGAACCAACGGCTAGTTTGGATGTGTCGGTGCAAGCGCGCTTGCTGGATTTGCTGCGCCAACTTGTGTCGCAGTTGCACGTGGCGGCGGTGATTGTGACGCATGATTTAGCGGTCGCCCGCTTATTGGCACATCGTCTGATGGTCATGCGACAAGGGCAAGTGGTGGAGCAGGGCTTGACTGATCAAGTGTTGGACGACCCGCAACATCCCTATACCCAATTATTAGTATCGTCCGTGTTGCAAGCCT
>CAYPNW010000125.1:0-5504 GCA_964411965.1 uncultured Burkholderiaceae bacterium | reverse complement strand
GCCACCAGTGGCAGTATTAAAGTGCTACACGCTGGTCATTGGGTGGACCTTGTGCAGGCATCGGCGCAAGAAATTATCGCGGTACGGCATCAGAGCCTCGGTTTTGTGACGCAATTTTTACGCGTTATTCCCCGCGTACACACTTTAGATTTAGTGGCAGAACCGCTGATTACGCGCGGCATGTCAGCGCAAGATGCGCGCTTGCGTGCCGAAGCGATGCTGCTTCGATTGCGCTTACCCATGCGCTTATGGCTACTGCCGCCCGCCACATTTTCTGGGGGCGAGCAACAAAGAGTTAATATTGCACGCAGCATGATTTGCGATTACCCAATTCTTCTCTTGGATGAGCCCACCGCGTCACTTGATGAAAGCAATCGCGACACCGTGCTTGAAATGTTGAATGAAGCGCGCGAACGTGGTACAGCGTTGGTCGGTATTTTTCATGACCCTGCGGTGCGCAAAGCAATGGCGACGCGGGTGTTTGAATTGAATTAGATAAAAGTCATACTGCATTATGTATATTTTAAATGCGCTTTATCAGTAAGCGCAATTAAACCTATTATTTGGCATACTGCCACTTTTTTGTATTTTTGCGCAGCTTATACTTGCATGCTGCGGCAAAAGGCGCGCATCAGTAATCAGATTAAAGAAACTCGGAACCCTACATGATTCAAATTAGAAACGCCCATATTGTCACGGCGAATGAAAGCTTCATCGGCAGCATGCAAACCGTGCAGGATCAAATTACTGATGTCAGCGCCGGCGCGCAAAGTTTGGTCGGTGAAGATTGGCAAGGCGATTACTGTCTGCCCGGCTTAGTCGAATTGCATACCGATAATCTGGAAAAACATCTGATGCCGCGCCCTAAAGTGCGTTGGCCTACCATGCCCGCCATTATTGCGCACGACGCGCAAGTCGCCGCTGCTGGCATTACAACGGTGTTGGACGCCATTGCCGTTGGCGATATCGATTCTGACAGCATGCGCAATGACACCTTAATCGCTTGTATTGACGGCTTGCGCACAGCCGCAGACGCGGGAGTTTTACGTGCCGATCATTTTCTCCATTTACGTTTAGAGTTAGCGGAAAAAAATTTGCAAGACATGTTCGCCAACTTGGTGGGGGACGAAAGACTCAAATTAGTATCGCTGATGGATCACACGCCAGGGCAAAGACAATGGACGGATTTATCGCATTACCGCACTTACGTGATGGGCAAGCGCGGCTGGAGTCATGAGAAGGTGGATGCGATGCTCGATGTTTTGCAAGAACGCCAGCAAACCTATGTAGCGAGCAATCGGCGCAGTGTGATTCAAAGTTGCAAAAATCGCGCCCAGCCCGTACCGCTCGCGACGCACGACGACACCACGCTCGCCCATGTGCACGAAGGTGTCGAAGAGGGCGTGACCATTTCTGAATTTCCCACCACCGTGGAAGCGGCCGTAGCTGCGCACCAGCACAAACTTGGCATTATCATGGGCGCACCCAATATGGTTAGAGGCGGCTCGCATTCTGGGAATGTATCAGCCGCCGAGTTAGCCCGCGCCGATTTGCTTGATGTGCTCTCATCCGACTACGTGCCCGCCAGTCTTTTGCACGCCGCGTTTATGCTGCAAGAGCAAGGCTTCGCACTTGCCAAAGCGATAGCCACTGTCTCGCTTAACGCCGCCAACATGGTGGGCTTAACAGACCGCGGCCAAATCAAAGCACAACACCGCGCCGATTTTTTACGTGTGCGCGTGGTGCAGGGCATTCCTATCGTGCTTGGTGTTTGGAAGGCAGGCGCGCGGATTGTTTAATCGTTGTCGCGCAAAGACATCTCGCGCAAGGAAATAAGGTTTTGCACAGGTGGCGCGCAAGGCTCGTCATCAAACGCGGTATCCCCCGCCGGGTTGGCAACGCCGTCGATTTTTAAATCTTTGAAATTGAACGCATCTTTGTCCATGAGATGAGATGGCACGACTGTGGAGAGTGCGGAAAAAATACTTTCTACTCTCCCCGGATGTTGTTTCTCCCATTCGCGCATGAGATTTTTGATTTGCTTGCGTTGCAAATTTTCTTGTGAGCCGCATAAATCGCAGGGAATGATGGGGAAGTTTTTTACCTGTGCGTAGCGCTCGCTGTCTGCTTCTTTCACGTACGCCATTGGGCGAATCACGATGTGTTTGCCGTCGTCTGATTGTAATTTTGCGGGCATGCCTTTGAGTTTGCCGCCAAAAAACATATTCAAGAAAAAGGTTTCTAAGATATCGTCACGATGATGGCCGAGCGCGATTTTGGTTGCGCCTAACTCGTCAGCTACGCGGTACAAAATACCTCTGCGCAAACGCGAACATAATGAGCAGGTCGTCTTGCCTTCTGGGATCAAGCGTTTGACGATGCTGTACGTGTCTTGGTTTTCGATGTGGTAAGGCACGCCGATTTTTTCTAAATAGGCGGGCAAGATATGTTCAGGAAAATTCGGCTGCTTCTGATCTAAATTCACCGCAACAATGTCAAAATTGATGGGTGCTCGTTCACGCAAGGTCATCAAAATATCGAGTAGCGCGTAACTGTCTTTTCCACCAGAGAGGCAGACCATGACTTTGTCGCCTTCTTCTATCATGTTGAAGTCGCCTATGGCTTCGCCAACTTGGCGGCACAGGCGCTTGTGTAGCTTATTATTTTCGTAGGCGATTTTTTCCTGCGCGGTTTTGCTGCGCGCAGGTTTGCTGTCTTGTGCAACTTGAGTCGCTTCTGTTATTGGTGCTGCTTCTTGTAGTGCATTGTCCATCATTACATCTCGTTCTTTATTTGAAATACTTCTACGCCGACGCCTTCGCAATCGGGATACACGTCGGGCTTCATGGTAGAGACGCGCACTGCGCGTACCAAGGGGTGGGCGAGCATGATTTTCGCTACGTCGTCGCACAGGGTTTCTTGTAAGTGCACATGCCCTTGCGCCACGCGTGCGGCGATGGTGCCGCGCATGAAGTCGTAATCCACCACTTCATTGAGCTGGTCTGACTTCGGTGTGGATAGTGCGAGTGGAATGTACAGATCCACATTGATGAGAACCCGCTGTTCGCCCTTTTTTTCAAACTCGTGCACGCCGATGTTGATAGCAATCTCGTAATTGCGCAGAAATAAGCGGCGGCAATCTGCTAGTTGTGGGTGATGCAAAATAGACAGCATAGGGAGTCTTTAAAAAGGTTTAGAAAGCGGCAAGCGCTGGGTTTTCTCGCTGAAGGCTAGATTATAGAGCTTTGGCTTGCTGCTTACGATGTCGGCGTGGTGGCTAGAAACATCACATCGCGCGGTAAGGCGAGTAAATGTTGGCCACCATCTACCAAAATGGTCGTGCCGGTGATAGCGCGCGCGCTGGCGACGAAACAAACACTGGCAGCAATATCGTCCGGCGTACTTGAACGCCCAAGCGGGGTGACCTGGTGCGCAACTTGAAAGTCGGCAGTGGTTTGGTCGCCCGACACCATGGTGATGCCCGGCGCAATGCCCACCACGCGCAAACGCGGTGCAAAGGCTTGTGCCAGCACAGTCGTGGCGGTTAGTAAGGCTGCTTTGGACAGCGTGTAAGACAAAAAATCGGGATTCAAGTTATACAGTTTTTGATCAAGCAAGTTGATCACGCAAGCCTGTTGCCCATCGGGCGTGGCATCGAAAATCGCTTGGCTAAGCAGCAACGGCGCAAGCAAATTGGTATGCATGTGCAGATCCAGCTTGTCTTCTGTAATGCTGTGCACGGTGTCTTCCGCGAAGACAGACGCATTGTTGACCAAGCAGTTAATTTTCCCCAAGGCCTTTTGCGCACGCGGAACCAAATCGCGTACGGCGCTTTCATCGGCGAGGTCACATTGCAACGCACAGGCGCGCCGCCCCAAGGCCTGAATTTCGCCAACGACACTGGCAGCATCGCTCGCAGATTGGCCGAAGTGCACAGCCACGTCCCAACCCTCTTGCGCCATGGCGAGCGCAATGTGGCGACCAATGCGCTTGGCTGCGCCGGTAATTAGCACATTGCCTTTGTAGTGGGTGTTCATGCTTGTGCTGGCGTTTTTAGACATGGGTTCGTACTTTATTTGAAGTTTCTTTGAGTGCTGATCGGTGGCTTTGCTGTCATGCATCGTCATGGTTCGTGCAAACCTTGGCGCTTTCCTTGTGCAGCGCGCTCATTTTATCCTTGCTTGTTGCCGCGTGGTCAGCGCGCATACAATGTCATCATGCAAATTCTTTCTTCTTCTACCTGCCATCAACTGCAACTCCCCGAACCCAGTGCCGATGCGCTTGCCGCTTCGCAGGCTTTGCAGAACCAAATTCATGCCGAACTTGCACGACAAGGCGGCATCATGTCATTTGCGCGCTATATGGAGCTGAGTTTGTATGCGCCGCAACTGGGTTATTACAGTGGCGGTTCGCAAAAACTTGGGCGTGACGGTGATTTTACTACCGCCCCCGAGATGTCGCCCTTATTTGGCGCGGCTCTAGCCCATGCGGGGGCGCCTTTGTTAGCGCAAACTGTAGCGCAAGTGATGGAATTTGGAGCCGGCACTGGGCGCCTCGCGTTTGATTTTCTTAGCGAATGCCAGCAACTTGGCATCACGATAGAGCGCTATTTTATCGTCGAACTCTCAGGCGAATTGCGTGCGCGCCAAGAGTCGTTGTTGCAAGCATTTTCACAGGTGGTTTGGCTCACGGCCATGCCGCAGGCTTTTTCGGGCCTCGTTTTGGGCAACGAGGTACTCGACGCCATGCCAGTGCAACTACTGGTAAAAACTGAACAAGGTTGGTGCGAATGTGGCGTCGCACTGGATGCCGCCGCCGATGTGGACGTCAGTCATAAAGAATCGGCGCAACTCATCTTACGTGAAATGCCCCTACGCGAGAAATCAGCGGAATCCTTAGCCGCCTGCATTCCAGATGCTGACGCTTTACCCCTGGACTACTTGACGGAAACCCACGAAGTGGCGACCGCCTTTATGCGCAGTGTTTCTGCGATGTTGCTCGCAGGCCAAGCGGAAACAGGGCGCGGCGGTGCTGCGATCTGGATTGATTATGGTTTTCCCGCGCGGGAATATTATCTAGCAGAAAGAGCGCAAGGCACCTTGATGTGCCACTATCGACACCACGCGCATCCGAATCCATTTTTTTTGCCGGGTTTGCAAGACATTACGGCGCATGTCAACTTTACAGCCATCGCGCAAGCAGGCGTCGACATGGGTTTGCGCTGTCTGTGCTACACCAGCCAAGGCGCGTTTTTATTGGCAGCAGGTATTGGCGACTTGTTGTTGCGCATACCAAATAATGAGGTGATGCGGTATTTGCCCGCATCAAACGCCGTGCAGAAGTTGATTTCACCAGCGGAGATGGGGGAACTGTTCAAAGTCTTGGTCATGGGATGTGGTTTGACGATGCCGGAAAACTATTTGACTTTCGATCGAACTCATCGGCTGTGACCGCTATGTTCAGGTTGGGTGTTGATGAAATTAAATAGTAATGAAAAAGATCAA
>CAYPNW010000124.1:1929-7124 GCA_964411965.1 uncultured Burkholderiaceae bacterium | reverse complement strand
CCGTGCCTACTCGCAACTAAATTCAGGCTGTCATTTTTTCTCGCACGGATGACGACGCGGTGACTTGGCGTCTGTTTCTCAAAAATCAGGCGGGCATTTTCAGCGACCTCGTTCGCAATATCTTCGTCTGGCGATTTCTCAGTCTTTGGCACAAGGATTGTTGAGCCAGACTTTACTAAGGTTTTCGCGGGAATGAAATTGACTTCCATCAGCAAGGAGGGCGCGACATTCAAGCGCTGCGAAAGAGATTCGATACGTTCGGTTTTTGCCACCTGATAGGCAGACCACGATGAGAGAGAACCCTGCCATTTGTTTAAATTTTCACGAAACAAATTCGCATTGTCGAGAGGCAAAAGAATTTTTGTATCTGCATTACCCGTAATTACCGGACGATTAAATTGCGGATTCAATGCATTAAATTCTGAAACCGATAATTCGGCAAGTTGCGCAGCGATTCGCACATCAATATCGCGGGTTTTCTCAACGCTCACGAAGTAAGGCTGGTTTTCCACTGACTCCAATTCCAAACCAAATTGCTTGGGGTCCGCGATGATGTTTTTGACGGCCTGAAGTTTAGGCACGTAATTTTGCGTTTCTAAGGGCATGAGTTTTGACATGCTGACATAGTTGACGGGCAAACCGCGCGCTTGCTGCTTCTTGATTGCTCGTTGTACAGAACCCTCGCCCCAATTGTATGCAGCAAGCGCAAGCTGCCAGTCGCCAAACATTCCGTGCAATCGTTCGAGGTAATTCAGTGCGGCATCTGTTGAATCGATGACACCGCGACGTTCATCGGTAAACATATTCTGTTTGAGATTGAAATCTTTACCTGTGGCAGGCATAAATTGCCACATTCCCGCAGCCTTTGCAGAGGACACTGCTTGCGGATTGAACGCTGATTCGATAAATGGCAACAAGGCCAATTCCATAGGCATGCCACGTTTTTCAAGCTCTTCGACAACATGGTACAAATATCGTGAACCTCGCTGTATCGTGCGCTGGATGTAGTCCGCACGACTCGCATACCATTTGAGTTGATTCGCGACCAATGGTGTGTCGATATCCGGTATCGCGTAGCCAGCGCGAATTCTGTCCCATAAGTCTTGCGGCAATTTTACTTGCGAGTTGGTGATTTCCTCCTTGGCCTCTGTTGGTAACTCAACTGAAGGCCTTGGCGGATTGATTGCTGAGATATCCCGAGTCAGGGTTTCTTTCGGTGCAACTTCGACGGGGGCAATTTCTAATCCGGTTTGCGGAGCGCTAACATCGTGGGCCAAAAGTTGTTGTGAAAAACAAAGTGCCATTGCGGCAGCGATATTGGAAAGTGTGAATAAGCGTCGTTTAATCATTTTTTTCTTGTCAATAAAGTCTATGATCGAGTGATTTTTTTTGTTTCGCAGGATGATCCTGCTGCAAAAACTGTCGATCAAAAGTTGCAACGAAATACGATAACCGCAGGCCGCATCAATTTCAATTTGGCGCATTGCCAACGGATTAGCTTATTTATTGCGTGCTAGGGTTGTCTTCTTTACCGTTGGCCGTTGGTTTTTCTGCAAGCTATTTTTTCATGCAAAAAACATTCAGTTTGTTACCGTCCAAATCGCGAAAGTAACCCGCGTAAAAGCCACTCGTTCCGCGAGGGCCTGCGGCGCCTTCGTCTTTGCCACCAAGCGCTAAGGCCTTCTTGTGCATGAGGTCGACTTTTTCGGGACTATCAACCACCAAAGAGACCATCACGCCATTGCCCACGCACGCCGCTTTCCCGTCGTAAGGCTTAATGATGCCCAAGGAGGGTTGAGTTGGGCTGACGGCCCAAGCAATAAACTGATCTGATTCCATAAAACGCTTCGCGCCAATTTCCGCTAACAGCGCATCGTAGAAAGAGGCTGCCGCATCAAAATTGTTTGTTCCTAGTGTCACATAACCAATCATGGAATTTCCTCCGAAGCAATGCTAGTAGATCATTTCATTTCAGCGGCCTATTTTGCCACAGTCAACTTGAGCGGAGGGAAGAATCATGTGTATTAAATTGCAACTCAGCAAGATTTGCATAAATGCCGCCATGGGCGACTAACTCCGCATGGGTGCCCGTTTCGACTATCTGCCCACGATCGAGAACGATTATGCGATCCGCACGTTGAACCGTCGCCAATCGATGAGCGATGATGATGGTCGTACGTCCTTGCATCGCTAACTCGAGTGCGCCTTGAACTAAGCGTTCAGATTCCGCATCCAACGCACTTGTCGCTTCGTCAAGCAGTAACAAAGGCGGATTCTTCAGCAAGGCCCGCGCAATAGCGATACGTTGTCTCTGACCGCCGGACAAGCGCACCCCACGCTCACCTAAAAAGGATTGGTAAGCTTCAGGCAAGCGTTCTATAAATTCATGTGCTGCTGCCATCTTGGCTGCGTTGATGACTTCTTCGTCGGTAGCGTTAGCACGGCCATAACGAATGTTTTCTAATGCATTGGCTGAAAAAATGATGGTCTCTTGCGGAACGACGCCAATCGCATTACGCAGTTCTTCAAGATCAATTGAGCGAATATCCACGCCGTCCAATTGGATTTCGCCTTCTTGCGCGTCGTAGAAGCGAAGAATTAGCTGAAACATGCTGGTTTTACCAGCACCAGAGGCGCCTACCAAAGCGATTGTTTCACCCGCGCGAACAGCGAGCGAGAGGCCTTGTAAAGCAGGCGTCGCAGGTCGTGAAGGATAATGAAATGTGACATTGCGTAGATTGAGCGTTGCTCCGTTTGCGGTCCGTGCGGGCAACTGATGAGGTGTCGATGGAGATTGGATGGGTGACTCGAGTGCAATTAGATCCAGAAGACGCTCGGTCGCCCCTGCGGCACGCTGCGCTTCACCAAGAACTTCGGACAGTGCGCCAATCGAGCCAGCAACTATCGACGCATACAGAATAAACTGCCCCAGTTCGCCGCCACTCATACCCCCTTGCATGACGGCATGCGCGCCTAACCAAAGCACAAATACGATCGCCCCAAACACCAGCAGAATTGCCATCATCGTCAATAAAGAGCGGGCGCGAATACGGCGCATCGCTGTTGCGAAAGCATTTTCTACCGAGGATGAAAATCGTGTTGCTTCGATTTTTTCGTGGGTGAAAGCTTGTACGGTGGGCATCGCGTTAAGAATCTCCCCCGCCATCGCCGATGCATCTGCCACGCGATCTTGCGAATCCCGCGACAGTGTGCGGACACGGCGCCCGAATAAGACAATAGGAAAAACCACGGCAGCTAGTAAAACAATAATAATTGCGGAGAGTTTTGCGCTAGTCACGAAGAGCATGACTAGCCCGCCAAGAAACAATAATGAATTGCGTAGCGCCATTGAGATACTGGTGCCGACTACTGATTGAATAAGCGTCGTATCCGTAGTGAGGCGCGAAAGTACCTCGCCAGTTTGTGTGGTTTCGAAGAACTCTGGGCTTTGCGTGATGACATGCGCATAGACCGCATTACGAACATCTGCCGTGACACGCTCGCCTAACCATGAAACCATGTAGAAACGGGCGGCCGTTGCAATACCCAATACGGTTGCAACACCAAACAATGCTAAGAAAGTTGCGTTGACGTGCTTAATACTATTACTACTATTTTGACTAAAGCCGAGGTCAATCATTTGGCGAAATGCGTAGGGAATCGCCAAGGTCGCGCTGGCTGCAACTAATAAGGCCAAACCCGCTAACAAAAATTGCTTTTGATAGGGGCGCAAAAATGGAAGTAATCCTTTTAAGGTGGCGAGACTCGTTTTATTGGCGTGAGTAGGCGTTTTCGAAGTAGTCATTGATCTAAAAATGGGGCATGTGCGAAGGGTGGCGTATTGTGTCAGCTTTTTTGCTGCGATGCGCAGTCTGATTTGCTGGGAATAGGTGCAAATGGTGTTTTTTGCACTTTTTCGCAAAAGTTGGGTCAACCAAATCGCAAAGCGGCGCATTAGACCTCGTAATGCAATAAAACCACAAACGAGAGACCTCAGCACAACTGCACAGCGAGCACGGTAGCCGGAGTCGCAGGAACAAAATTCGGCCATGCAGTAAGTTGTGCAGAGGTCTCCACGATTCTTTCTCGGACGACACCATGAATTCCAAACTAAGCAAGTTCCTGATTTTCCCCGTATTGATTTGCATTTTTTCTCTAAGTGCATGTCAAACCCATATCAATCGAGTGCAAGATTGCAAAACGGGTGATTGGAATCTGATAGGTGCAAAAGATGGTGAAAAGGGATTGGCGCTCGAATTTGATGAACGCAAACAGTTATGTGCGGAGATCGATGCAAGCAAAATTAAAGCCGAATCAGCACGTCAATACCAAGCTGGGTGGGAGCAGGGTAATGAACGTTTTTGGATTGACTTGGGTGATGCTGATGGTCGCGCGGCTTTGCCTATTACCCACTTTGAGCAACAGCTAAAAAGCAGCAAGGTGCGTGATCGAAAAACACCGGTTAACCGCTTGGCTTATGAAAGTGGTTGGCGACAGGGCCGGACAGCATATTGGCGCACGCTTGGCGAGCAAGATGGCTCAGCAGGTGCATCACTCGATATTGAGCGTCAACGTGCCAACGAAGGCGAAAAAATCGGTTTTGATGCATCCAGTTATCGTGAAGGTTGGAGTAACGGAAATTTCCTTTATTGGGAAAGAATTGGTTACACGGACGCGCATGAAGGCGTTTCAAATTCTTATCTGACGACGCGTGCAGCACAAGCACAAACGAAGAATCTTCGGGTCCGCGAAGATGCTTATAACAATGCTTGGAATAAAGAGATTATTGAATATTGGAAGCGACTTGCAAGCCAAGACGCCACCACAGGGCGTGATGTGAACACACGTCGCGCTGATGCAAAACAGCGCAACCTAAAATTTACAGAAGATGAATACAAGCGCGCTTGGGAGCAACGTTTAATCGACTATTGGCGGGATGTTGGCAAGGAAGACGGCTTTGGGAAGCGTAATTTTTTAGAAGAGCGCATGGCAAATGCGCGCCGCGATAATGTTTTTGTTATCCCACAAACACGCGATGTTTATCAGCAAGCTTGGGGTGAATCGAATGCACGATTCTGTGACGTAGCCAATGCTTTCGAGTATGGTCGCCGTGTGGCTCAATTTGATTTTTTTGTTTGCTTCGAGCCGAAGCAAAACCAACTTCGCCGCGCATGGCACAACGGACGAGAATTTGA
>CAYPNW010000124.1:0-1829 GCA_964411965.1 uncultured Burkholderiaceae bacterium | reverse complement strand
CGTTTGCCGAAAATGAGCACGATCATAAAAAATCATGTTTCGCACTAATCGAATTAATCCGCGCTTCCCTAAGCTTTAATAGTCTGCAGGCTCCAATTCTTCATCCTTAGCCGAAACAGGCTCTTCGACGACGACTTGATTTCTTCCACCTTGTTTGGCCAAATACATGGCGGTATCGGCTCGTGAAAAAAGCTCCAATACTGACTCACCAGGAATGTATTGCGTGACGCCTATTGAGACTGAGACGCCGCGTCGCAAAGCAGCCACCCACGGAAAGTGCTCTACTTGGCTGCGAATGCGTTCGGATGTATTTAGCGCTGGCAGTAATGAAGTGTCCGGGAAGATAAGCAAAAATTCCTCTCCACCATACCGTCCAAAAATATCGTCATTGCGAATATTTTCCTGTGCAATGCGTGAAAAGCTACGTAAAACTTCATCGCCGCCCAAGTGCCCCAATTCATCATTAATTTGCTTGAAATGATCAAGGTCAAGCACTGCTAAACAGAATGGCAATCCATTTTCATCTGCCATAATTTTTTGGTCTTCTAGCGAGGCAACCATATAGCGTCGATTAAAACAATCGATCAACACATCACGCTTTGCGTCTTCCTGTATGTATTTAATCTTTCTGCTGGCACGGTGCAAAATTCGATGCAAGTGCTGGACTTTGCCAATTTGCAGTATGAATGCGGGTAGAGCGAGTGCGAGTGCAAAAAGATGAACGAGTTCCAGTTTTAGGAGCGCAATATTTTCCAGTTTTTTAAAGTGCAATATAAGAACAAATGTATAACCAAAAAGGACAATCAGCACCAATTTTCCAAGTAGGCGCGTTGGCACACGGTACATCGCATACACCAAAGTAATGAACGAAAACGGCGCGAAAATAATTTGTGCCGCTGGGTCAAGATAATTGATTACCAGCATGCAGAAAAAAGCGGTGGAAACAATCGGTAATTTCAATTGTTTTTCGCGGAATCTAAAGTGCAGTTTTGCCTTGAAAATCAAGAAAAAGCTCAGTGCACCGCCGATAATGAGACACAGCAAAACAATTAGCGTTGATTTCTCTACCAGTCCGGCAAGGTGCAAGGCAACAAGGGTCAAAAAATAAAGCGCGATCAAACCGCTTGCGCTCAGCCATTCTTTTAGCACGACTAACTGGTTCGTTTTGTTACTTGCTCGCTTGTGACGCTGGCTCGCATTTTCTAAAGTACCTGCCTGATCGGTCACCGAATCAGTAAAGTCCATTAAGGTATCAGTCAGAGGAAAGAGTTCTGCCTGTTGATCTTTGTTTTTTGAGTGCGAGAAGAACATGAAGTCAAATGGATTGAGTGGCAGCAAGCGATGTCGTGCAATCTTCGAGCGGGGTTAAGTCGATGGTCAGCGTGCAAAAAAACTTCAAGTTGTGCTTGGAAGGCATTGGTACTTTTGCTGTCTCGCTAAATTATTTTTGAGGCTATGGTATCACGCCGATTAGCACAAGAAAATTCATATAAATTGTCTAAATTTCACAAATGTGTGAAATTTTCAATGCGCCTATTCAATCGAAGAAAGTCCACTTATAATGCTGTTACTTAATCGGGAGAGAGCAAGCAAGGCTTGCCGCCGAAGGGGCTAATACCCAACAAACTCTCAGGCAAAAGGACCGATTGAACGAAGTAGTCATACTTCAACTCTGGAGAGCGATAGCGGCATTTTTTGCTGAACTATCCACCGAAGGTGCGCACGAGCTTGTTTGCTCGTAATCTCTCAGGTATCAGGACAGAGGGGGCAGTGAAATCATCGTCAGTGACGAAATTCGTTTCTGCATTTGTTTTCGTCCCTACTATTCT
>CAYPNW010000123.1:0-7135 GCA_964411965.1 uncultured Burkholderiaceae bacterium | reverse complement strand
ACTTTGGTAATCCTCGCCATGGCGGGCAAACCCATCACACGGATAGTGGCTTCAGGCAACGCATAACAAGCGTCTGCCATCATGCCGCTGGTAATGAAACCACCTGACAGCGCTTGGTCGTACACCAAAGCCAAAATACTATGGTCACGTTCACGGGCGATTTGCAGGCACTTACCTAAGTGCGCCATGTACGAATTGATTCCCAGCATTTCATCACGATGGCGCAACCGTTGTCCCTGCGTATCAACCAATAACAAAATGGGGCGAGAAGGAAAATTTTGCACTACGTCTAATACCAATCTTGCCTGTTCTAGCGCAGTTTCCACGCCTATGGGGGTGTGGTTGCAGGTACCAATCACGGCGATTGTTTTCCCATTAACCACGCCTGATCCAGATAAGACCGATGCTTCTTCTTGCACCGAAAAGCCGACGGGAAACAAACTGCTGAGCAATGCGTGCCAATTCATTGTGCTGCCTTCTCTTGAGATTCTTCGTGCGGCGTAGAAGCCTTACGTTGTTGCGCGACTAGCGCGATAAATTCATGCGCTTCCAGCATGGCAACGCCTTCAGGTTCAGCGACACCCATTTTTCGCCATATCTCCATGGGTTCGACGAGATCGCCAAAATCGGTAAGGCGTTGCGCGAGCAACTTGTGTTCTGCCACGATCTCTTCTAAACACAACGCGGCAATGTTCGCCGTGTCCTTGCGCAGAAGTTTCGCTAAGGCCTTGTGCATGGCAGCGCTAAATGCATGTACGTCGTCTGCTACTAAATCCATGCAATCACCCAACAAGTATCGGTGCTTACCACCCGTGGTGCGCCACACCAATGCTCGGTCACGCGAATCAAATTCTTCCGCGCCATTGGCCGTCTCAATCACCTCTGGGCCAGACATGGCAAGGCGCGCCTCTTCTGACATGATGATCCAATTAGCGCAACGCGCGACGATACCCATGCCACCAAAGCAGCCATTGCTTCCGCCAATCAACACCACTACAGGTATCCCTGCAGCGCGCACTTCGAAAACTGCACGCATGACTTCCGATACGGCAATCAAACCCGCATTGGCCTCATGCAAACGCACACCGCCCGATTCCGCCAACAAAATCACAGCACTAGGTTTTTGCTGCACAGCGCGGCGCATTAAGCCGACTAATTTCGCACCATGAATTTCACCCACAGCCCCGCCCATGAAACCGCCTTCTTGTGCCGCAACATACACGCGCTTTCCAGCCACGTTTGCCCGGCCTATGATCACGCCGTCATCAAACGACACGGGCGCATTAAGCAGAGGCAAATGTGGGCTAGTCCAGGCTTTGGCGGGTGGTAGAAATTCAAAAAAATCGTCAAATAAGGCATCGATTCTTTGGCGCGCACTGGCTTCTTGAAAACTGTTCATACCTTCCTTCCTGCGCTCGCTCGGTCAAGGCAAGTTTGCACAGCTTGATCCAGCCGTAAGCGCACGACGGCGGGCGTTGCGCCCATATCGTTGATGCTGATTTTCACATTCGCGAGTTGCCAGCGCTCGTGAAAGTCGTTCATCACCGCTTGCCAAATTGGTGCAAAACCCACGGCTGCCGTGTTCACTTCAATCTCGCAGGTGGCTGGCAAATCGGCATGACAAAGCAAAACCTCTAAATTGCCCGACCCCACTACGCCGACAAGTTGATTGGTTGCTGATAGCTGTCGCGTACCGCCTTCAAAACGAAAGGTGAGTAGTTCCATTTAACTTTATTCCAATATGGCCAGAGGTGTTTACCAATTTCTAAATCGTTTGGGCGGCACGTACAAACCATGTGAGGCGCGGACTAAGTCTTTCATCGTCTTTGCTGCCAATAAGTCGCGCGTCGCCATGCGCTGATCAACGCCAATATCTTCCGCGCGCAAAATAATGCCTCGGTCACGCAAGTTTTCCACCATGCGCCTGTCACGTGCCAAACCCACTGGGGTATAGCCTGCGACGCCGCGAATAGCATGTTCGCGTTCTTCATCGCTGCGACACAGAAGCAAATTAGCGATGCCCTCTTCCGTCAAAATATGCGTAACATCGTCGCCGTAGATCATGACAGGCGGGAGCGCCATGTTGGCTTGTTCGGCCAACTGCCAAGCGTCTAATTTCTCGACAAACGCAGGCTGCATATGTTCGCGAAAAGTTTCCACCATTTGCACCACTAATTTTTGCCCTCTAGGCATCGTGTTACGACCACGCCGCGCTTCTTCTCCCGCTTTTAACCAAGCTGCACTCGCATGCCGCCTGCCTCGCGCATCTGCCCCCATATTCGGCGCGCCACCAAACCCAGCAATGCGGCCTAGGGTGGCGGTTGATGAATTGCCTTGCAGATCAATTTGCAAGGTGGAGCCGATAAACATGTCGCAAGCATAGTGCCCCGCAGCTTGAGAAAACGCGCGGTTGCTGCGCATGGAACCATCTGCACCAACAAAGAAGACATCTGGTCGGGCGCGAATGTAGTTTTCCATGCCCAACTCTGAACCAAACGAATGGACGCTCTGCACGAAGCCAGCTTCAATCGCCGGGATGAGCGCAGGATGAGGGTTGAGCGCCCAATGGCTCGCAATCTTGCCTTTCAAACCCAAGGACGCGGCGTAGGTTGGCAAGAGTAATTCTATTGCTGCCGTATCGAAGCCAATGCCATGATTTAAGCGCTGCACGCCATACTCTGCATAAATGCCTTTAATTGCCATCATCGCCATCAGCACTTGAATTTCAGAAATTTGCGCTGGGTCACGGGTGAACAGCGGCTCGATAGAATGCGGCGTCGGGGCTTGCACAGCATAATCGACCCAGCCTGCGGGAATATCAACGCGGGGCAAGACATCGACGATCTCATTCACTTGCGCAATGACTATCCCCGCTTTAAACGCAGTTGCCTCAACGATAGGCGGCGTGTCTTCCGTATTTGGGCCTGTGTATAAGTTGCCGTGCCGATCTGCGGATTGCGCCGCAACCAACGCCACTCTCGGCGTCAAATCCACAAAGTAGCGGGCATACAATTCCAAATACGTATGGATTGCACCGATGTTTAATTTCCCCGCAGAGACTAACTTCGCCAAGCGTGCCGCCTGAGGTCCAGAGAAAGAAAAATCGAGTTTATTTGCAATCCCTTTTTCAAACACGTCTAAATGCTCGGGCAATGCCAAAACGGATTGCAGCATGTGCAGGCTGTGTACCCGCAGTGGGTCAAGTTGCGTCAAGGCTTTTGCCAAAAAATCGGCTTGCTTTTGATTATTCCCTTCTATGCAAACACGGTCACCCGGTTCTAGCACGGCATGTAACAGATCATGTATGCGTGCTGAGGGGAAAACGGTGCCTTGCAAATCAGCACCCAATTGTTGAGCAACTCGCTGCAAACGCGCATGGCGATTGCTTTGCAAGCGATTCCAAACGGGCGCTGCTGCGCTCATTGTTGCGCTCGTAGATGCACTCTCCGACACTACTTCGCTCCCATCATGCGGTCAGGGAAAAAAGTGGCGATATCGGAAAACAGACACAGCAAAATCACCGCGACGAACATCAAGCCCAAAAACGGCATCACGCCCCAAACAATTTCCTTCAATGAAATGTCGGGCGCAATGTTTTTAATCACAAAAATATTCAAACCAACAGGAGGGTGAATCAATCCCATTTCCATGACTATTGTCATTACCACGCCAAACCAAATCAAATCAAAACCAGCCGCTTTTAAGGGCGGTAAGATGATGGGGCACATCATCAATATAATTGAGACAGGCGGCAAGAAAAAGCCAAACACCACGACCATTAATAAAATCACCGAGAGCAGCATCCAGCGACTTAAGTGCAAATCCACCACCCATTGCGCTGCAGATTGGCTGATGTGTAGGTAACTCATCACAAACGAGTACAGCAAGGACATACCAATAATTAGCAACAACATGGTTGATTCTTTAATCGTCGATGTGAGGAACGGCGCAATTTCTTTCGGGCGCCAACTAATGCAGAACAATCCAATTCCGCTTTCATCGTTGGTTCGGATCCGCGCTTAAAACCCTTTTATAAGTTTATGCAACGCTAATTCTATTTGGGTTGGAATAATCGAATTGCTGATTTTCGAATCTGCTTTCAAGCCCCTCGACGCCTTCAGCGTCAACTATATCAGCCTCGGATTCGGTAATGGGAATCAGCCAATAGAAGCCAACACGCATCTCGTTCAAACGAAATACTTCAAGTTTCGGTCCATCTAAATATGGCAAAGATATGAATCCCTTCGTGCATTTTGATTCCTCTAACCAAGGTTCTCCAAAATTAATCCTATGATTTAGTCCTAATTTTTTGTCGTTGCAATGGAACGTTGCAACAATGGTCAACAGCTCAACAATTCGATCGGTCTGGTAAGGCGAGAACATATGAAGCTCTATCGCTTGGGTATGTGTTTCACAAGACATTCCAACTGAAGCATATGTCCACAATTTATGTTTTTTGTTGGGTTTAAACTCAAGAACTTGAAAGCCAAGCGGATGCCTATGAACAGGCCCCTTCTCCCATCGAATCGATCGATAGTCATTACCCCAGCATTCGCGATAATGAGCAATCACGCTAGCAAGATATCTGTCTCTATCCATTAAATTTCCATGCTATAACGCAAAAGAATTAACGCATAAAACTACTAGCGTGGCCGCTGATAGGCGCTTGCGCCGGAGCGACCAGTGGGAAAGTCAAAACAAAACATGCGCCTTCACCCAGTTTGGATTCTGCGGCGAGCGTACCACCTAACACTCCGGTCGCAATGTTCATCGCAATAGAGAGGCCTAAGCCTGAGCCGCCCTGCCCTAGTTTGGTGGTAAAAAAGGGTTCAAAGATGTTAGAAAGAATATCCTCTGGTATCCCCACACCGTCATCGCAAATGCGCAGACTTGCTCGGCTATTTTCTTCGTGACCTGAAATGATGATCGTGCCGTTAGTGCGCCCGGCAAACCCATGAATGATCGCGTTTTGCAATAAATTAACAATAATCTGACCTAGCGGACCAGGGTAACTATCACAGGAAATGCACTCGTCAATTTTTACGCTCACCCGCAAAACATGGGCCTTGTAGCTGGGTAGAATGGCTGCAACGTTATCGTCCACCAAAGTTTTTAAATTGAACACACGACGCTTCTCTGAAGTTTGATCAACCGCAACACGTTTAAAACTAAGAATTAAATCAGCCGCCCGATTACATGATCGAAGCACCAAGTTCGCCATGGGGACGGCAGTTTCCACATAATTGACTAAAGTCGATTTTTGCAACTTACCCTCTTCAAACTGGGCTTGCATGGCCTTGGTGGCGTCTTCCAAGGCGGATGCCGTGGTCACTGCATTGCCAATTGGCGTATTCAATTCATGGGCAACAGCAGCCACTAAGGAACCCAACGCTGCCAGTTTCGCGGATTGCACCAATTCATTTTGCGTTTGCTCTAAGCGGACGATAGTGCTGCTTAATTCTGCGGTGCGGGCGTTCACCCTCCCTTCCAAAATTTTCTCCGACGTGCGCAGCGCATCAACCAGCCGATTTTGTGCTTCTAGCGCGGCAACTTGTGCTTGTTCTTTTTCGCGCCTCAAGACGTTATAGCGGTCAGCCAGTGCGAGTGCGAGCAATAGCATCTCTAAGGTCGAACCAAATTGCATGCCGTTCACGGTCAGCACGTTGGTTGGCATCAAGCCAAATGCGCGAAAAAGTGCAAACGAGCTTCCCAATACCAAGGCGAGAAAAGCGATCAGAAAAAAGTAGGCACTTCGTTGCTTACGAAACGCGCAAATCCCGCTTGTCAGTAAAATCAGTGCCGCCGCCAACACAAAAGTCATGGCAGCAAATTTGATAAAAGTTGGCAGTGAAAACAGCAGCAGAATCGGAATAAAAAACAAAACGCCTATCATTGTTTTAATCACTAGGTCCCAACGCGGTAGCAAATCTGCAGTGCCTAACATGCGGCGCATAAAAATCAGCAAACTTGCAAAAGACAAAGAGAATCCGGCAACCACCACCACGTTCGACCACAGAGTCGCATCGGGCCATAGATACTCTTGCGCCAAGCCATTTTTTGCAGCAATAGTCAGCATGAGGCAAGTACCAAAGCCGACATACATTAAATAAATCTTGTCACGCACGCCGCCTACATACAGCATTAAGTTAAACAAAATCATTGCACTGGCCATACCGAAATACCATGCCTGCCCCAGATAATCGCTTTTCTCATAGGAGTGAAAAGCCGCTGGTTGCCACAACTTGGCAGGTATGACTAAGGCATCAATAGCAAATACCCGCAAATAAATGACTTGTTCAGATTCGGCGGGTACCGTTAAAGGAAATACAAAGTTCCGATTCGGGTACGCGCGGGTGGCAAACGGTAAATCGCAGCCAGTCATCTTGCGCTGGACACTACCATCACCTTTCGGTTGAAACAGCTCTATCTTGGTCAACAGGGGGTAAGCAATTTCGAGAAACCTGACTTCGGGCACTTTAGATTGATTGCTTAGGCGCAGCCGCAGCCAATACGCGGAGGGGGTAAAACCAAATTCGATCGATTCTGCCGCAGGGAACTGAAGTTTAAAGTTTTGTGCCTGACTGGCGCTACTGACCTCGGCGAAGCTTAACTGCGCGGTTTTATCTTCCAAGACGTCAAAGAATTCCGTCAATGAAGTCGCTGGTGTTGTAGCTTGACTAAGCTCTAACGCCACTTCACGGGCAGAAGTATTTTCCCCAATAAAAAACCAAAGCAGCACGGCAAAGAAAAGTAACGATAATTTTCTGTGTGTGCTGATCATTAGTTCCGAGCGCAGGAGGCCTTATGGGATTAATCGAAAAATGACATGCTGGCGGCGAGTGTAGCGCAATCTACATCAATAATAGTGCCTAAAGAGAACTTTTTAGGTTTTCGTCCTGCTAATGCTGAATTTTGTTCTCGAAAAAAGACAATTCGGCTGGAATCGATACAATTTCCCTAAAGACGACAATAGCTCGATAAGTTTGACAGAGCATTTTTTTCGATGCCCTGCTTCTTACTCAACAGCTAGTTTCTAGCTAGCGTCTCGTAACAGTCGCAACAAGGCAGTCGTATCTAATTTTCCCGCTGCATCGCCGCCGTCTAAAAGACTATCGGCAAGATCACGCTTTTCGCC
>CAYPNW010000122.1:0-7275 GCA_964411965.1 uncultured Burkholderiaceae bacterium | reverse complement strand
GAGCCACTTGTTTCATTCTTCATATCAGAGTCAACATCATATCGTAATACGGGGTCATCCTACGTAGCACCGTCTTGGAAGAGGTGGTTTCATGATGTTTCGCGCTTTTCGTTTCACGCCTCTACCGCAAAAAAGTCCACTGTTTCACCGCGAAATAAGTCTTGTCGTTTTGACTTGGCACGACTCCTGCTAAGTAGCTTTTGAGGCGACTAAACCAAATTTTATTCATCTTTACTTCAACTAAGGGAAACACAATGAAAAAATTACTACTTTGCGCCGCATTAGCATCATGTTTCGCGACTTCCGCCGCGTATGCGGAAGAAGCCAAACCTGCCGAACCGAAGCCAGATAATGAGGTCGCCTTTAACGTAGGCGTCGCTACGGAATACCGTTTCCGTGGCGTTTCTCAAACACGTAATGACCCCTCCGTACAAGGTGGTGCCGATTACGTCAATAACCCAACTGGTTTGTATGCAGGGATTTGGGCTTCATCGATTAAATGGATTAAAGATGCGGGCGGCGGTGGCAACGTCGAGATTGACGTATACGGCGGTATCAAAGGCGAAGTCATCAAAGATGTGTCGTATGACGTGGGTGTGCTGACTTACGTGTATCCGTCTAACCACTTAGGACGGGTGTCTGGCTTTACTAACGCCGCCACCACCGAGTTATATGGCCAATTAGGCTACGGCCCCTTTTACGCAAAATACTCCCACGCAGTCACGGACACGTTTGGCTTTGTCGATAGTAAAAACAGTGGCTACGTTGATTTAGGAGCCAACGTTGAATTGACCGATGGCTTACCCTGAACCTGCACGTAGGTCGGCAATTCTTCAAGAACAACGGTGCATAGTCCTATACCGATTGGAAAGTCGGTTTAACTAAGGAATTCTTCGGCCTGACCTTCAACCTTGCCGCATTGGGTACCGATGCGACCAAGCGCTTGTATGTGACGCCAAAAGGCGACCCAACAGCGAAGGCGCGCGTGGTTCTACTCGTTTCTAAATATTTTTAATCGCTTGGAGTCAGCATGAAATTGATCACCGCCATTATCAAGCCATTTAAGCTTGACGAGGTTAGAGAAGCCTTGTCCACCATTGGTGTGCAAGGAATTACGGTTACAGAAGTGAAAGGCTTTGGTCGACAAAAAGGGCATACCGAGTTGTATCGCGGAGCTGAATACGTAGTGGATTTTTTACCCAAAACCAAAATCGAAGCAGCAGTTGATGACGCGATTGTTGAAAGCGCCATCGAAGCAATTGAAAACGCTGCGCGAACTGGAAAAATTGGGGACGGAAAAATCTTCGTCTATTCACTCGAGCAAGTCGTGCGCATTCGTACCGGCGAGACCGGCAACGAAGCCCTTTAATTCGGAAGAGGACATTTCATGAAAAAACTACTCGTAAAAGCCCTTGCAGCCAGCGCATTATTGCTGTCAGCAGGACTCTTTTCCTCAAGTATGGCGGCTGATGAAGTTGCTGCTGCCTCTGCGCCTGCTGTCAGCGCATCAAGTCCCGTTGCAACGGCAGCAGCAGGCGCAGAGGCGGCCGCACCTGTCGCTGCCCCAGCAGCCGCAAGCACAGAGGCGGCGCCAGCAGCACCGGCCGCAGCACCAACGCCAAACAAAGGCGATACGGCGTGGATGATGGTGGCAACGATGCTGGTGATCTTGATGACCATACCAGGTTTGGCGTTGTTCTACGGTGGCCTAGTGCGTTCAAAAAACATGCTGTCGATTTTGATGCAGGTGTTTATGATTTTTGCCGTGATCATTGTGCTGTGGTGCGTTTATGGCTATTCGCTCGCGTTCACCGAGAAAAACGCCTTCTTTGGTTCATTTGATCGTTTGTTCTTGAACGGTATTTGGGATCCAGCCAAGGGCTTTACTTATGCGGCGACCTTTAGTAAAGGTGTGGTTATTCCTGAGTTTGTGTATGTTGCATTCCAAGCGACGTTTGCTGCGATCACTTGTGGTTTGATTATTGGTGCTTTTGCTGAGCGCGCTAAATTCACAGCAGTGTTGGCTTTCATCGTCTTGTGGTTCACATTTAGCTATTTGCCGATTGCCCACATGGTGTGGTTCTGGACTGGTCCTGATGCCATCAAAGATGCGGCGACTGCCACAAGTGAAGGTATGAAAGCGGGCTTCTTGTTCCAAAAAGGCGCTCTCGACTTTGCTGGCGGCACGGTTGTACATATTAATGCGGCGGTTGCTGGCTTAATTGGCGCATTTTTAATTGGTAAGCGTGTCGGCTACGGCAAGGAATCCATGGCACCGCATTCATTAACAATGACGATGATAGGCGCGTCCTTGTTGTGGGTGGGTTGGTTTGGTTTCAACGCTGGTTCCGCCTTAGAAGCTGGTGATGTTGCCGCCTTGGCTTTCATTAATACGCTGTTAGCCACGGCTGCCGCCACCGTATCATGGGTGTTCGGCGAGTGGATGACAAAAGGCAAGCCTTCTATGTTGGGCGGGGCTTCTGGCGCGGTGGCTGGCTTGGTCGCGATCACACCTGCTTGTGGTTTCGTTGGACCGATGGGAGCGTTGATCATCGGTCTATCCGCTGGTCTGGTGTGCTTGTGGGGCGTTAATGGTTTGAAGCGTTTGCTAGGTGCCGATGACTCGCTCGACGTATTCGGTGTACATGGCGTGGGCGGTATCTTGGGCGCATTGTTGACAGGCGTTTTCGCGGCACCTTCCTTAGGTGGTCAAGGTATTTTTGATTATGTGGCCAACAAAATGTCGGCTGATCCGTATTCCATCATTGGCCAAGTCACAACGCAGGCGACTGCGGTTGGTGTAACGATATTGTGGTCAGGCGTGGTGTCCTTGGTTGCCTACAAATTGGTTGACGTGTTAATCGGTTTACGTGTGCCAGAAGATGAAGAGCGCGAAGGCTTAGATATTACTAGCCATGGTGAAACGGCGTATCACGCTTAATTACAAAGGTTTTGCTCGTCATGAGTTAGTTTTCGTGATCATTAAATAGTGAGAAAAGATGGTTTTATAACGCCTCCTCGGAGGCGTTTTTTTTGCGCGAACAGCGACGAATAAACTGCAAACCTTAAGCCTAAGTAAAAGTAAAGACCACTGCGCATCGAACCATCCTGCAAAGCGCATGGCTGTATTGGTTGTTGGTAACGCGTGTCACGTTGTTCGAGATACTTACGAAGAAACGGCATCGGATACTCGTCAAAAAATATTTTAAAAATGTGACTTCGCGCTTACTAATAAAGCGCTCTAAAAAAATACACATAAGGGTATGTTATTAGGCGGCTTTTTGCGATAAAAAGCTCACTGCTTGATCGCAGGCTTAATCTCCCGCGACAGTCGCGCGTTGATGGTTCCATTAGTGAGCTGCAGAATAGACTTCCTGAATTACTTTTTGGGAGGGTTTATCGCTGGTCACGCGCGCAGAAGCGTGTGGCCAAAGATAGGTCGTGAGGCAAAAAAAATGGAACCAATTGGTTCCATTTTTTAAGCTTGCGTCAGATTACTCTTTGCGAACTAATAACCAATAACGGCCAATATCGACAGCGCCATCTGTGCCTTGCAAGGATTTAAAAATCTCAGTCGCCTTCGCGCGATTCCCACCCTGCAAATAAGCCATACCCAAATGCAACTTGGCCTCATCAACTGACTTTAAGCCGCCCCTAGCAATACCTTGCTCCATCAGAGCGATACCACGTTCGATTTGACCATTAATCACAAAATTGTAGCCAGTATTCACCAAGCCAATGCCATTCTTCGCTGCTTTCGCCGAGGCTTCACCCGCATCCAAAGATTTCAAATCGTCTGCGGCTTGCTTGTTGACCTTGTCACGCAAAATTTTGTGTTTGGCAGCGTCTTTACCGGTGCCCAACATATTGGCAGCATAACCCGCATCGACCACTTTTTTAGCTTCAGTTGGTAAGCCTGCCAACAAGGCAAGGTCGGCAAACTCCGCATACTGAGGGCCTTCTTCTAAAGTATCGGTCGCTAACAGAAGGCGGTAGTAATCAATACGCAAGCGGTCTGAGAAGCCTGGCTTGTTAGGCAAACGATAAATTAGGTCTGCCCAAAATTCCTTCTTGGGGTAATGGGTCACCATGCGTTCCAGGACACTGACGTAACCCACCATATCTTTCATCTTCAGGTAGCTGCTAATCAACAAATGCAATTTGTCATAGCTAGGAGCACGGTTTGCTGCATCATCGGCTTGAATTTGCCGATTAACCTCGGTGATAGTGCCGGGAAAATCATCTTGCAAATAGAAAATACGAGCCAACAAATTTTGCATTTGTGCGTTGTCTGCATCTAATGCTAAGTAGCGCTTGGTCCACTCTTTTGCTTTGTCATAACGTTTCTCATTGAAGTAACTTCCCGCAGCGCCTTCGGTGAACCGCAGTACTTCAGCTTTAGACAAATAGCCGCTCTTGATCATGGCATCAAAAACTGTGGCTAATTCGTCGATGTTATTGGTTGCTGACGCGACGATAGCAACCAAGCGATTGATTTGAAATTGTTCGTAGTTCGTTTTTTTATCGAAAGCATTCAGTATTTTTATTTTTTCTTGTGCTTCTGGGTATTGTTTATTTGTGAGAAGCGTCTGCACTTCGTTGAAGGTTTTTACCATCTCGTTGCGCACGAATTCCTGCTTTTCAGTCGATGGTTTCTCGTTGTCAGGAAGTTTTATTTCCTGACGCCTCTGCGAAGGAGGTTCAGTTCCGGACGCTTGTGCATTACCCAGTGCGAACGGGATTGCGCCAAGGGCAAACAATAAATGTGCTAACAAACGTGGGAAACGCGGCTGAATGTTTTTTTTCATAATTTATCTAAAAAATGACGATGTTGAAATGAGATGCAGATAAACGAACCTCGCCTCTGGCATCTCCCTTAGCTTGTACAAAGGATTTTATTACATCTTGTTGCGCCACATTGAGAATTCGTCGTGTAAAGCTAGGTAAATTATGTGCACTCGCAGCATAGAACTTCGACTAAGTCCTTTAGCGTTAGCAAGTGCGCCCATACTTTACTACCAGTATTAACTCAACGATTTTGCAACCATTCGGTTGACCAAACGGCAATCTGATCTCGCCAGGCTTTACGCGAAAATGTGTGATTGGCGTCCGGTAAGGTTTTTGATGTAAATCGTTTTGTTGAAAGGAGTTTCTTCCATGCGTTTGACGATCGGGTAAGCTGGAGAAACTCTTGCGCCGTCAAATCATCAGCGCAGGTAATGAAGAAAACGTTCCCGTTAAAATGAGTCAACGCGTCAAAAATATGTATTGGAAGTCCGTTTGCATTTATTGAGGCGTGGTCATTGGTTTTTAATGTGCTGTTACCATGCGAAATTGCAGCCGTAATTTGTTGGTAAAAAGATTTCCATGCCGACGTAAAAGAAAACTCTAAACGCACTAACTTTTGCCAGAAATCTTTGCTTGTAATGCGCTTCCAGTAATAGTATTTGAGTATCGCTTTTGCCTGTCCTACCTCAGTGTGAACCCATGGATTGACCGCAATGATGCCCGTGACTCGCGCGTCGCTCGGTGCGTAAAGAATCGCCGCTGATGCGCCATCGCAAAGTCCCCAAAGAGAAACCTTTTTTAGAGTCGGAATGCGATAAAAAAAGGCATCAATTGCTGCGCGGATATCATCTTGTATCGACATAAAATCGCGCGATTCACCTTCGCTATCACCCATTCCGCGATAATCGAAACGGAGGCTTGGTATGTTGCTTTCTGCAAATCGCCGAGCTAATAAAGTGAATTGCTGGTGACTTCCTGCACGGTATTGCGGACCACCTACAACGAATACTAGAGCATGCTCATTCGCCGATTGGGTGGCATGGATAATGGCAAAAAGTTTATCTTGATTGCAGGTGAAGCTAATCCCTATTTCGTCGAAGTCGTCTTGCATGAGGCTTTTATCGTTAGATGCCATCGTTGAAAATCCGCGTAGTTAGCTCTATTAGCCCAGCACTCGTGCTTATACTTGGCGTCTCCCAAAATTCCATTGACGACACCTTTTGAATTTTTGCATTTGGATATGCACTGCACAAAAAATCAGCGTATTTTTGTCGTGCTGGTGTTAGCTCAAACGAAGGTCTATCAGACAGTTCTAGCCACGTTATCGCCAAATCTTTCGCTGGAAAATGAAGCAAATCAATCGCTTCGACCGATTCCCGAAACCGTGATGAAAGCTCGTAACCAGCGACCTCGAAATCTGATTGAATGTTCGCTTTCGTGCTTTTGATTGCGTCAATATTGTTTTCAGTAGGCGCACCAGACAAGGCATTGTTGGCCAACTGCAGGCGAAAAAATTGTTTCATGTAGGCTCGACCATTGGTGACTGGTTGCCATAGGACGAGTTGCTGAATTGCTGAGGCATTTAGGCAGGCGAAATCGAGTGCGAGCAGGGCGCCAAGCCGAAGGCCCAAAAGATGGATGGGCGCTGGCATTTGCGAACACAGCCATTCACAGGCGCAAGCCAAGTCATCATGCCAATCTTGCCAAATTGTCTCGGCTAATGAACCCTGACTATCGCCTGTGCCACATAAATCAATTGAAAGCACAGCATAGCCACACGAGGCTAAAGATTGCGCGTGTAATGCGAGCATGCGCCGTGATTTGTTCATTTCTTCGGCGAAGGCAGGCACCATCAAAATTGCGCCACGGCATTCGTTAAATGGTCGCTGTTTGCGCAAAACACAGAGACGCCGACCGCGCGGTGTCGGCAGAAAGAAAATGTCTGAGGTCGTTGGCGTCTGCTGCATTACACCAATTTGCTATCGACGAAATCGACCAAGTTAGCAACTGACTCAAATATTTCACCATTGATTTCATCGTCTTCAATCTCAAACCCAAAATGCTCTTCGATATTGGTGAGTAGTGCCACTAAGGCCATGGAGTCTAGTTCAGCAAAGGCACCGGCGAGTGGGGAATTGAGCTTTAATTGATCGCCGCGCGTCCCGAGTTGCAAGGTGTTGCACAAAATGTTCTTTACATCATCAAACGTCGTCATGAAAACTTTCAAAAATTAGAATTGCTTAAATCGTGCAATATTGATTTAAATTGTAGTGGTTGCTTATACCTTTTCGAAGATTGATTGAATTTTTGATCAACGAAAAATTGCCAGCGTGATGATAACGTGTAAAATATACAAGTTAAGTGAAGAGCAGTAAGTTGATGCGCTTTTCGTCATGTCGAATTATCTTACACCGTCATACATTTGTTACGTTATATAACAAATTTTATGCTTATGATTCAAGTTCTTAGCTGGCGGGTATGAATATT
>CAYPNW010000121.1:0-7389 GCA_964411965.1 uncultured Burkholderiaceae bacterium | reverse complement strand
TTTAAAAATAGAATTACAGAGTTTCTTGCTTGGCGTCGCGGGCTAAGAGGCGAGCAATCATTTCTTGCGCGCTGATTTGATCAAATAGAACGGCTGCTACAGCGTTGGCTATGGGCATGTCAACCCCTAAGCGGTGTGCCAAACCTTGCACGGTTTGGGCACAGCGTACGCCTTCTGCCACATGGCCCAAATCTTGAACGATTCTCTCTAGGCGTTGGCCTTGTGCCAGCGCCAAACCAACTTTACGGTTGCGCGATAAATCCCCCGTGCAAGTTAAGATGAGGTCACCGACGCCCGTCAAACCCATCAAGGTTTCATTGCGCCCGCCCAAGGCTTGGTTTAGCCGGGCAATTTCAGCGAGGCCGCGTGTCATCAAGGCGGCACGTGCGTTCAAGCCTAAACCCAACCCATCCGCAACCCCGGTTGCGATCGCCAAAATATTTTTCACCGCCCCGCCGACTTCAACACCGACCACGTCATCGCTGGTGTACACGCGCAAAGCATTGCCGTGAGCAATATTGACCACTTGCTGACACAGGGCGCTAGACGAGGAGGCTATGGTAAGCGCGCACGGCAATCCTTTGGCGACTTCCTGCGCAAACGATGGCCCAGACAAAGCGCCGACCGGAACTGCCTCACCAAGAATTTCGCGGGCAATTTGGTGCGGCAAAAGATGTGTTTCTTGCTCGAAGCCCTTGCACAGCCAAACCACATGCGACAGGGGAAAGGCGGCACAAAGTTTTAAGGTTTCCCGTAGGCCAGAAACGGACGTCGCAATGATCAACAAACCGTGCGCGCTAACGTGTTGCATGGCAAAGCTGAAATCCGCCGTCGCAACTAAGGTGTCAGGAAAGTCAAAGCCAGGTAAGTATTGCTGATTGGCGCGCTGTGTTTGCATGTGCTGCATAGCTTCAGGGTTGCGCCCCCAGAGTACGACCTTGTGACGTGCGGCGATGGAGAGTGCAAGCGCCGTGCCCCATGCGCCCGCGCCGAGGATAGACACATTCTGTGCTTGCGGCGAGTTTATTTCTGGATGCATAGTCAATAGCAAAGATACAGTAGAGGGTATTTTTTCAATGCGCCTTAAAATAAAGCGTATTTAGCTCATAAACAACAGGAAATTGGGCAGTATAGGCAATTTGCCATGGTTCAGGGCTATTCAGCACTTCGCAACTAAACACCCCAGACTTCAGATATTTTAACGAACCCGCTCTGGCCGTCACGATGCTTTACCTTCACCCAGCCAGCCAATACGGGTTCGGCCATTTCAAGCAGAACGTGCTTATCAGCACTAAATACCAAAGCGGATGCCTCGTCGGCACTGGCGCGGATTTTAGCGTTTGCCACGCGCACGACTAGCGTACGTCGGGTAACTAATTCTTTGGTTTCTACCCAGCTTAAATCGCCATTCATATCACGCACTTTGCTCCAGGTGCCATAGCTCAGTATCAATTCAACTGGCATACCACGAGGTGCCACATAAACTTTGCCGCCTTTCGCCGAGGGAGCGTCGTACATAATTACGGGCGAAGCACCAATTGAGCGAAATTCCAATGCAAAGGCGGCGCAAGGTGCAATCAACACGCCGCAAAGGGTGGCCGCCAAGCTCGTTTTCAGAGCGCCGTGCAAACTCATTAAAAAATCTCTTTTCAACTTATGCTCCCAGCATAAATAGGGCTTACGCAAAATTGCCTTGGCAAGGCGCGAAGCCGCAGACAGTACAAATCAATCGTATGGCTAGGCGAATCAACAACACCAACATCTGTTTTACGTAAGTCCTAATAAAAAAACCCTCATCAAATAGTTGATGAGGGTTTCATTGTAAACCGTGCTTTGGCTTACGGCTTGTAATTAATGTGTCATCCCTGCTGCAGCATCTGTACTACCTGCGCCGTTCGCTTGAAGTTGCGCTTGTTGCTCAGCAATGTTCTGCAAACGCTGTTGGTAGAACGCTTCGAAATTAATTTCTGTCAAATGAATCGGCGGGAAACCAGCGCGCGAAATCATGTCGGCAATGTTTGAGCGCAGGTAAGGATACAAAATATTTGGGCAACCAATGCCCAACAATGGATCCAACTGTTCCTGAGGAATATTGCGAACTTCAAAAATACCTGCTTGCTTACCTTCGACCAAGAAAGCGATTTTGTCGTTGACTTTTGCAGTCACAGTAACTGTTACAGTTGCTTCAACAATACCATCAGCGATAGGTTCTGCAGCAACGTCTAATGATACTTCGACGTTAGGTGCCGCTTGCTCAAGGAAGATGGAAGGCGAGTTTGGTTGTTCAAGCGACATATCTTTCAGATAAACGCGTTGGATTTGAAAAATGGGCTGCAGATTTTCTTCGGACATGTGGAACTTTCTTTAAATTCTAAAAAATAACGATCATCGATACCAACAAACAAGTAGACGACATGCGACTTGTTTTACTTATTTCAAGCAAATTTTTAAAACAATTTTATAAACCTTCGATTGAAACTATTGTTAGCTTCAATGTAGAGCCATGATTTGAGGTTAGACTTGAATACTCGCTCACAACCTCAAACGCGCTATTCTATCAAGCCACGCGGGGAATCTCTAGTCAAGCAACTCAGCTAGGCAAACTAGAGGAATCTGGGTTGAGCAAGGCATTAAGTTTTCCTGCCCGATCTAGCGCAGACAAATCATCGAAGCCACCGACATGGGTGTCGCCTATGTAAATTTGTGGAACTGTGCGCCTGCCGGTTTTTTGCATCATTTCTTCGCGTATTTCTGGGTGCAAATCAACACGAATCTTTTCGATATCCTCGACCCCTTTCGACTTCAAAAGACGCTCAGCCATTATGCAGTAAGGGCATACTGCAGTGCTATACATCAAAACATGGGCAGTCATTTTATCCTCACTTATTTAACGGTAGGTAAGCCTTGCGACTTCCACGCGGCGAGACCGCCTTCCAAGCTAAAAACCTGCGCAAAACCGGCTTTAGCGAGCATTGTCGTGGCACTCGGGGAGACAGTGCCACGATCGCAAACGGTAATGACCGTTGCATTTTTTGACTTTTCGATTTCCTTCATGCGCGTTGCCAAATCTGCCAAAGGTATGTTTTTTGCATTTTGCAAATGCCCAGAAGCAAATTCCTCCGCCGAACGCACATCAAGCACCAAAGTTTTGCCCTGATTCATGTATTGCGTGGCTTGATACTGGCTGACCTTTGCGCCGCGTTTTTGCAAGAATGGAAAGAATAAAGCACCACCGGAGATGAGAACGATGCCGATGAGCCAGATGTTATCAATAATAAATTTCACTGTTATCCTGTGCTGAAATGAATGATTATTCGTGAATCGAAGTCCCGCATTATAAAATAGAAGGCCGATGGCTACCGATTTGCAGATTTTTTGACACTAAACGTCGATTTTTTCATGTTTTTGTCGCTCAGTATCTATCGCAGGACTTACGCAAAATTGCCTTGGCAAGGCGCAAGCCGCAGACAGTACAAATGGTGCGGCAAAGCAAAGCAACAACGCTAAGGTCTGTTTTGCATAAGTCCTATACCAAAAAACCTGTCGCGTGCTACCAGTTCGAAACTTACAAAAAACTTACACGCATCCATTTTAACCAATTATTTGCTAGCCTCACTTATGTACAAAATTGTCTTCATGCGCCACGGCGAATCTACTTGGAATCTCGATAATCGCTTCACCGGATGGACTGACGTCGATCTCACGCCAAAAGGCGTTGAGGAAGCGCGTCAGGCGGGTGTTTTACTCAAAGAAGCGGGTTACAGTTTTGATCTGGCATTCACTTCTGTACTCAAGCGTGCGATTCGCACCTTATGGGGCACGCTGGATGAAATGGATTTAATGTGGTTGCCGGTGGTGCACGATTGGCGTCTGAATGAACGTCATTACGGCGCTTTACAGGGTCTGAATAAGGCGGAAACCGCCGCCCAATATGGCGATGAGCAAGTATTGATCTGGCGGCGCAGTTATGACACGCCGCCCAACGCCTTAGCCGTGGATGATCCCCGCACCTCATTTGCTGACCCGCGTTATGCGCAATTACCAAGGACGCAAATTCCCCTTACCGAATGTTTGAAAGATACCGTTGAGCGCGTGGTACCCGCATGGAACGACAGCATTGCGCCCGCAATTCGCGCTGGCAAACGGGTTTTGGTTTCGGCGCACGGCAATAGCTTGCGTGCCTTAATCAAGATGTTAGACGGCATCAGCGACGCGGAAATTGTGAATCTCAATATCCCTAATGGGCAGCCGCTCGTCTATGAACTCGATGCGGATCTGAAACCCATCAAACATTATTACTTAGGCGACCAAGCAGCCATTGCAGCCGCCTTGCAAGCCGTTGCCAGCCAAGGCAAGGCCAAATAAGTTTTGGTGGCACATCAGCAAAAACAGGCAAGTCATTCGCTCCGCTTCGGGGCGAATCGGCGACGCGTCATGGGCCGCTTTTTTTTGCTGTTTTCCGTACTGTTTTCCGTACTGTTGTCGACGCTCTCTTTTAATGCGCAAGCCAGTAACAGCAATCGGCAAAATCAGAAAAAGCAACTTGAAGTTCAACGCTCAGAACTGCAAGACAAACTGAAATCGCTCAAGTCTGCCATCAATAAAACCGCTGACGCGAAAGATAAGGCCACCGATGATTTAGAAGAAGCCGAAGCGGCAATTTCCGAAACAAATCGTTCGCTCAAAGAATTGCAGGCGGAACAAAGCGAAGCAGAAAGCAAACTTAAACGTCTGTTAGATGAGCAAGCGCAGCTCAATGCGAAGGTAGAGAAACAAAAGAAGCAGCTCGCCGACTTTCTGCGCCACCAATACATGCATGGAGATAGCGACCGCATCAAATTGCTCCTTTCCGGCGACAACCCCAATCGGATTCATCGGGAACTGCAATACATGTCCTATGTATCGCAAACGCAAACCAAAATGATCGCCAACTTGCGTGCTAGCCTCAGTGCAGTTGAATTGAATGCGCAAGCTGCCAAAGAAGCCAAAGAAGATTTAGATGATATCGCCGATGAGGAACGCGCGCACAAGCAGAGTCTAGAAAAAGAGAAAAAGAAGCGCGCAACTTTGTTGGCGCAACTTTCAAACAAACTTTACGCGCAAAAAAAGGAAGCGGATCATTTACAAAAAGATGAGCAACGCTTAGGCGAATTGGTCAACAAACTTAACAAGCTGCTAGAAGAACAAGCCAAGGCCGAGCAAGCACGGGCAGCGCTGGCAGAGAAGCAACGTGCAGAAAAGCTAGCGGCGGAAAAAGCCAAAAAAGAACAACAACGCGAACAACAAAAATTAGCGAACCAAAACACAAAATCCGGCAAAGTGATTAATCCAGATGCCATCGATGATGACGAACCGCCTAAAAAAGTCGCGCAGAAAACCGAATCAAGCACGCTCGCCAGTGGGCTCGATGGCAGCGAGTTTAGCAAGTTAAAAGGCCAATTGCGCTTACCCGTCAAAGGTGAGTTGCTCGCACGTTTCGGTAGTAAGCGGGACGACGGCCCCAGTTGGAAGGGCTTGTTTATTAAAGCCGTTGAAGGTGCAGAAGTAAAGGCCGTCGCGGCGGGGAAAGTCGTCTTTGCTGAATGGTTGCGCGGTTTTGGCAATATGATTATCTTGGATCACGGTGGTCAATATCTCAGCCTGTACAGCAACAATCAAGCCGTTCTGAAACATGCCGGCGACCAAGTCAAAGCGGGAGATGTTATTGCCGCCGCAGGCAACAGCGGCGGCAATGAAGAATCAGGCTTATACTTTGAGCTACGCCATCAGGGACGAGTATTTGATCCACTCAGTTGGGTTGGTAACTCAGCAGGTACTTCAGTTGCTAAATAAACCAGCAAATAACGCGACGTAGTTCGTTACAAAATAATCGTCAAACAAACAGTAAGAACCCATGTCCATGAGCGACAATTTAACTTGTCCTCCGGCATAACCTCTAGGTGAATTATGAGTAGCAAATTAAAAAGTTTTGGTCTAATCAGTGTTGGCATGGTGGCTGGCGTTGCCGCCTCTGTGCAGTTCTCCGCCATGGCGCAGCGCAGCGCGGCGAGTGCGCCTCTGCCAATTGAAGAACTGCGTCAACTTGCCGACGTATTCGGCCTGATCAAGTCGGACTATGTTGAGAAAGTGGAAGACAATAAGCTGTTGACGGAAGCGATAACGGGCATGGTGGCGTCGCTAGATCCACATTCAGCCTATCTGGATAAGAAAAATTTTCAGGAGTTAAAAGAAGGTACGGAAGGCAAGTTTGTTGGCTTGGGCATCGAAGTGGGCGCGGAAGACGGTTACATCAAGATTATTTCGCCGATCGAAGATTCGCCCGCGTTTCGTGCTGGTTTAAAAGCGGGTGATCTCATTACCCGCTTAGATTCTGTGCAAATCAAAGGCATGGCGTTGGACGAGGCAGTTAAAAAAATGCGCGGCGAACCGGGTTCTAAAATTACCCTGACAATTGCCCGCAAAAATGAAGACAAGCCGATAGTTGTGACGCTGGTGCGCGAACTCATTAAGCAACAAAGCGTGAAAGCCAAAATTGTTGAGCCGGGCTACGCTTGGTTGCGGGTTTCGCAATTCCAAGAGCCCACCGTCGAAGACATGGCGAAGAAAATTCAAATGCTGTACGCGCAAGACCCTGCACTCAAAGGCTTGGTGCTGGATTTGCGTAACGACCCAGGCGGTGTGTTGCCAGGCGCCATCGGCGTGTCAGCAGCGTTTTTACCGAAAGATGTACCGGTCGTTTCGACCAATGGACAACTGGCGGACTCCAAGGCCACTTTTTACGCCAAACCAGAATTTTATGGCACACGCAGTAACGCCAATCCACTAGCGAAGTTGCCAGAGGCAGTCAAGAATGTGCCCATGGTGGTGTTGATTAACACCGGCTCCGCATCCGCTTCGGAAATTGTTGCCGGCGCGCTACAAGACTACAAACGTGCGACCATTTTAGGTACGCAAAGCTTTGGCAAGGGCTCGGTACAAACCATACGACAACTCTCCGCAGATACGGCCGTGAAGCTAACCACGGCGCGTTATTACACGCCGAACGGACGCGCAATTCAAGCCAAGGGCATCGTGCCCGATTTGAATGTGGAAGAAACGGCAGACGGCGATGGTTTTAACAGCCTGCGCACACGCGAGGCGGATTTGCAAAAGCACCTGAGCAACGACAAAGAAACCGAACAAGCAAAAACTGCCATCGACGAAGCGGCAGAAGAATTACGCCTGATCGCCATTGCTAAGAAGAGCAAGCCTTTGGAATATGGCGGCAAAGATGATTTCCAATTGGCGCAGGCGCTCAATCATTTGAAAGGCTTGCCAGTCAAGGTGACCGCGCCGAACGAGGAAAAAACGCTGGCCAAGCAAACTGGGGATGTGCCCAAAAAGTAAAAA